>DATIKH010000010.1:0-14354 GCA_035477775.1 Bacteroidales bacterium
GTTAAGTTTCTAAGTTTGACAAAATTGTTCTCCTGAACGAACAACTCGTAACGGCCAAACGGGTTAAACTGCGGTCCACCCCAACCGTAGTTTAAACGCCAGTAATCTGCGTTGATAGCAATGGCAGTGTTTGGTGTTCCATTAGGTGCTACTCCCGGAAGAATGAGCCCGTCATGAAATACCTGAGTTCCAGGAGGTACTACTGTTGTCGGAGTGATGAGGATTCTTTGCCCTCCTTGAACAAAATAACTCAAACCGCCATGTTCGGTGTCCATCCACTGCAGGCTCTCCTCGGTTAGTCCACTACCGATCATCCAGTTGATCCCGGTCGGCATCACATGGCCGCCGTATCTGAAATCAACTACAGCATCCACTGACCAATTTCTGAAAGTAAAAGAATTAATCAATCCGCCAACTGCTTTCGGCATAGCATTTCCAGCTCTTACCCAGTTATTAGGGTCAACCAGGTACAATCCCCGAACAGGATCAACTACAGGTTGCCCATTTAACATCAACAGGGGTCTAACATAAATATCACCCATCGGGCGTCCTACAACCGATCTAATTTGGGCTGCGCTGCCATCAATATCGCGGTGAAGAAGCACGTCTTCGCCTCCGGCTAATTTTTCAATGGTATTTACGTTGTTTGAAACATTAAAAATAGCATTCCACCTGAAGTTGTTGGTTTGAACAGGAGTAGCATTGACTGAGAACTCAATCCCCCGGTTTCTCAGGGTACCGATATTGGTCAAAACCGAGGTAGCTCCTGTGCTGGAAGGAAGCGATAGAGGCAAAATCTGGTCAACGATCCGGCCATCGTAATATGCAACATCAAACCTGAGTCTGTAGTTGAGCGTTACCAGTTCGAGGCCTAATTCAAACTCCCGCTTTTCTTCCGGCTTTATTCCATCGTTTCCGAATGCCATGGGTAGGGTAGTGAAAAGCACAGCCCGGCCACCCGGCTGCTGTACACCCAAAGTGCTTTGGTTAAAAGCAATATTAGCCGAATAAATATCGGGGTAATTTCCTACAACACCCCACGAGGCGCGCAATTTACCAAAATTGATCAGGTCGGGCATCTCAAATGCTTCGCTGAACACAAAACTGGTGTTGACCGAAGGATAGATGAACGCATTTTGATCGGGGTGCATGGTAGAGGTACGGTCTCTTCTCAAAGTACCTTCTGCAAACAAAAAGCCCCTGTAATCAAAATTTATTTTTCCAAGAAATGCATCCTGCACAAGGGCTCTCCTTGAAGAACTGCTGGTTGGAATATCAACCGAAGCAGCAATATCGAACAAATTCCGAGTGCTTAATCCCCCTGCAGTTGAGCGCCTAACGGTGAAAAATTCATCCCTTTGGGCAGTATAACCGGCAGTTGCCGTAAACAACAGGTCGGGTGTAAGCCTTTGGTTGAAGGCAAGCAACACATCTCCATAAAGAATATTGCTGTTGAAAGTACCCATATTGAACCAGCCTGAATTTCCAAATTCAAGAGGTATGGTGTTGTGCTCGGATTCATTCGATCTTTCGGCAGTATAATCGGTGGCGATACGGCTTCTTAAACTGAGGTTGTCAAGGATTTGCCAGGTGTTGGCAAGATTGGCAATCAAGCGGTTGGAGAATTCCTGAGATTGCCTCATGTGGAGATTCCAAACATATTCAGCGAAGTCTCCCCTGAATCCGGTAATTCGGATGTTCTCAGCAGGGGTAAGACTTTGGGTCCCGGCTCCGGAAACAAAACGGTAGCCAAGGCTTGTCTGGTAACGGTCAACATACCATTGGGCGTTATCAAACCGGGTAAGCATTCCGGCAAAGTTGTTTACCGTCCTGTCGGTCGAGAAGGGGCGGTTTCTGGTTGTCTGGTTTATAAAATTGATGTGCAGATCGGTCCGTAACCTCCTACCTATATTAAAAGTAGAATTGAGGTTGAGTATGTTTCTTTCATTTTTGGAGAGTATGGTTATGCCTTCGTTGTCCTGCCTGGTAAGCGACAGCCTGGTGTTTCCATGATCTCCGCCAAAGGAAACTGCAACCGTGGTGGCAGCAGTAATGGCTGGTTGATAAATGGCATTAAAATTATCTATTTGGGCTTCGTAAGGCCTGATAATCCCGTCCCATCCGATCACTGGCTGCCCGTCGAACTTCGGGCCGAAGTTCAGTCTGGTGCCTATTACCCTACGAACGTCATTCGTACCATCACCATCAGAGTCCCACCACAGCCAACCATCAGCGTCCTGCCCGGCATTGGAAACAGCCAGCGGGAATCCGGGCCCCCTGACATTCTGGAATCTTGGAAGGTAAGCCACGTTATCAACTGCGAAAGAACTGCTGATGTCAACTTGTACGCCCCTGACTCCCCGGCCGCTTCTGGTTGTAATCAAAACTACGCCATTCACTGCCGCTGAGCCATAAAGGGCAGCTGCCGAGGCGCCTTTAAGAATACTGATACTTTCAATATCCTCCGGATTAATGTCAAGAAGTCCATTACCTCTGATTCGTTGGTCTTCCCAGAAATTGTCATTATTTACTTCGCCATCGCGCATGGGGATACCATTAATCACAATAAGGGGTTGGCTGCGGCCTGTAATGGAGTTTACTCCGCGAATGTTGATGTTCACCGCACTGGTTGCCCCTCCAGGAGCGGAACCAATGCGCAAACCTGGTGCCAGCCCATAAAGGGCGGAGGCAAAATTGGTCGGACTTGCCCGCGTCAGGTCAGCGGCTTCGATGCTTCGCATAGCATACCCAAGCGCTTTCCTCTCGCGCGACATTCCTAAAGCAGTAACAACTACCTCATCCATAACCAGTACAGATGGAGCAAGTGCTACATTAATGATGTTTCTGCCATCTACGGCAATCTCCTGAGTTGTAAATCCCATAAAGGAAAAAATCAGGGTAGCATTGGCAGGGACTCTGATGGAAAAGTTTCCTTCCATGTTGGTTACGGTTCCGTTGGTAGTACCTCGTTCCAAAATGGCTACACCTGGAAGGGTAATACCGTCGTCACCTGTAACCCTGCCCGTAACGACAATTTGTGCTATAGCACTGAAACCCAGCGCAAGACACAATGTTAAGGTTAACAAAACGTTTCTCATAAGCTTACCTAATTGTTGATGGTTAATGATTAAAAATGGGTCAATATGAATTATTGAAATCCAATTCAGAGTTTTGAGGAGTTCTAAAATCCATGTCTTCAAAACAATAATTTACAAATAATCAACCTGCCAATCAATTCGTCTTATCCGCACTTACTACCAGCATGAATTAGTTAGCATGCGTTGAAGTACTGGGTTTGTTATTAAAATAAGAAGACAAAAAAATGTTTATTGGTGAAACAAATATAAACAAAAACTAAAACGGTTTAGAATTTTCTTAAAAAAATTTAATTTTTTTCAAGAAAATTTAAAAATCAATAAGTTAAAAGCAATTATGAACTTGCATTTCTTACCAAATATATAACCGCAAAACGTTCTATTGGGGGCTTCTATAGTTCGATTTTAAATACCCAGGCTTTTTCTAAATGGTTGTAGCAAATTAGAACTTTGGGAGGAACTATCACCAATTCATCATGTGAGAACGTAAACTGTACCTGACCTGAATATCCCAAAAGGGAAACTCCTTTAGCCGAATTCAAACCTTTAATTGACAGCTGATTTTTTGGAAATTCGGTTGTTAAAACAAAAAGCGCATCTTCATTTTTGGTAAAAAAGATGTTTTGCAGTGATTTATTTAAAGGAGAGCCTTCCCAGTTCCTGGTACCAAAAATAGCTTCGCCATTTATTTTAAGCCAGTTTCCAATATCAATCAGCCGTTGTTGCTGAATGGCAGGAATGCGACCATCGGCAGTAGGGCCCACATTTAGCAGCAAATTACCCCCATAGGCTACGGTTTCGATCAACAGGTGTATTAAATCCTCTGAGGTAGCATAATGGTCAGGGGTTTCCATTCGGTTGTACCCGAAGGAATTGCCAATCCCTCTGCATTCTTCCCAGGGATGGTAAATACCGGCTATTTGGTTTCTGCCAATTCCGTATTCGGTGGTATGAAAACCTGCAGTAATTCGTCCCCTTGTTTCACTGCCCCAGCGGTCATTAACCACCACGTGTTCCTTTACCGGTGATTCGTTGAACAACCACTTTAAAAAACTGGTACTTTCCCAAGTTTTACTTGGATGATCCCATTCGCCATCGACCCAGAGAATATCGGGTTCATAGCGAATTACCAGATCCTTCATTTGGGGTATCATGTGTTGGTTAACATATTTTCCAAGGTTGTCTCCGTAAAGGGGGTTAAACCATTCGTAAAGCGAGTAATACAGGCCCATGCGTAATCCAGCCCCTCTTACCGCCCTGGTGAGATCTCCTACGAGGTCGCGGTTTGGCCCAAGCGCCATACTGTTCCAGTCTGGGCTTTCTGCACTTGGCCATAGGGTAAAACCATCGTGGTGTTTCGCAGTAAGAACCACATACCTGGCTCCGGAGCGCATAAAAAGTTCAGCCCATTGCATCGGATCGAAATTTTCGGCACGGAACAATGGTGCAAAATCTTCGTATTTAAAATCTGGTCCGTAAACCCGGTCATGATGTTCCCTGAAAAGCTTTCCTGCCGGATCGGAGGGGTTCATTTTGCGCCACCAGTACCATTCGGCATACCTTCCATAAATCCCGATATTTTCGTCCAATGGAGCCCAGGCAGGCACCGAATACACTCCCCAGTGTATAAAAATTCCGAATTTCGCTTCATTAAACCATTGGGGTATCTTTCGGGTGTTCAACGACTCCCAGTTTTCGGCAAAACCTTGTCCTGACGCCGCCGGCGTCAGGACAAGTAACAAAATAATGACCAATATCCTTGATATAAAATGTTTTTTGGAGTGAACCATATAAGTTGTATTTAAATCAAATTTCCAAAAATTTATACCATAATATTATATGCGAGAAATTTTAACCTGCTTTGGGTATCAACCAGTGATAAACTTTAAGGAGGTTTGTCATTTTTGCCTTAATACGTGAACTTGAAATCACCATTTTCTATGCTCCAGTCATTACCGAAGAAACCGCTCACTTTAATTCCGTAAATACCGTCGCGAAGCCAGTCAATTCCGAAAATCTTCAGGTCGGGAAAGCCAGTCATTGCCACAAAGTAATGGTTTGGCCAAAGGGCTTTCATCCCTGCGGTTCCAGTTCCGGCCACTACGCCAACGCTTGAAACTATGCAATCGGGGCGGGGATAAATGAAATAGGTTCCAAGGTCGGTTCCTGCAATCGTTATATTCCCGAACTGGATTTTACCATCATGAACCTGAACTGGCGAATGTGGTAGAAGTAAGCTCCAGGCCTTGTTATTGCTTGCATTTCCGTATAGAATTACATTCCTGCCTGAGAATTTTTCGAGGCTGAAATCCGTGTCGGCCACAATGTCGATGGAGCCGTTGCCCCGGTAAAGAAATGTTTCGGCATCGAACCTGGCCTTATTTTTATACCATTCATTTTCCTCTTCACTTCCGCTGGTAGCATAAACAAACACCATCCTGTTGGTAAACGCCAGCTTAAAGCTGCCGGAGCGGGCCGGGTGTTTTTCGTTATAATCCAATTGATTTATTTCAACCCAGGTACCATTCCGCAGGTTGAGAATCATATCCTTCCCCATCTGAGCTATTATTGTCTGATCGTTTATCCTGACTACCGGGTTTGTCAGAAAATCGAGTTTAGAAAGAAATAGGGTGATATTTTCCACATTACTCAAGGTGCCTGATATGGTGTCGTTGGTTCGGCGTAAATAAACTGTGCTGATTTCATTGTGCCTGACCTGCTGATTTACCCTTACCCAATGGTTTGTTGCGGATACACCCGGAGATGCTGTTCTGAAGTATATGTGGTTAACACTTTTTATTTCAGGAATGATGTTATCGCGCATGAAATCGAACATGGGGGGCCAGTCCATTGCCTGGGGGCCATCCCAGTGTGAGGCTCCAATTTGCTCATGATACACAAAATTGGTGTGAAATTCTGAAAGCACCGTCCTCATTCTCCGCGCGTGCTCTACAGGAACAATCACGTCGGCATCGCCATGAAGAATATATACACCTAATGGGCTGAGATTACGAATCAAATCTATGGTACTTCCGGCTTTGGCCCCGCGTGTTATCATTTCGAAATGTGGGTTGGCAAGGGTGGCAGAATCTACCTCAAAACGCCGATGACCAACACCTGCGGCAGGACCAATGGCAGCGAATTTTCCGGGGTAGGTTGCTCCCAGATTCCATGAACCAAAACCACCCATCGAATGACCTGTAAGATATCTGCGCGACGGATCGTTGGGGTACAAATCCTTTGCAATCTCTAATACTTCCAATGCATCGAGTCGACCCCATTCCAGCCAGTTAAAGCCAAAGGGCCTACGGTTGGTAGGAGCAACTATGTGTGCCCAGTCCTTTTGTGTATAAGCCCGGGATTGCCCTCTTGCCTCAACTCCTGCACCATGCAGCGAAAGAACCAGCGCCTGCCCGGATAATCTTGATGTTGCCGGAGCCACGCTGAAATATTGTACGCTGTTGTCGATCTGGCTGATGAAAGTCCTATCGTGGTGCCTTGTTATATCCTGCTGGCCAACCCCAAAGGTTGTCCTGTGAATTTCCCTTCCATTGGGGTCGTTCAAAATCACCGTTACGGGTATGGTATCGGCTCTGGTAAACCTTCGGGGCGCGGGCAGCTGAAATCTTACCTTACGGGTAGTCTGAGAAATGATCTGATCCATTGGAATGGTTGCCGATTCTCCCGTTTGGAGCCTGGTAGTAATGGTATAACCCGAAAGGGTTGTTTTACTGCTGTTTATAACCCTGATGGCGCCCCATTGGCTTTGCCGCTCGCCTCTAAGGACGGCAGGAAGTGTCATGTCGCGATTCGAAAACATTATATCCTGCGAAGGAATGACCAGCCGGGCTCTGACCCTGGCAAACCTGCCAGGAGAAAAAAGAAATTTGTTCAGCCCCCGTTGCAGGGTAAAAGGTATCAGTGTATAATTATTATCGAAATGGTCTCCTTCCTGGGGCATTCCATTTATTATCACCCTCGAATGCCCGCTGGCTTCCAAAAGCACTGTCATTTCCCGTTCGGATTCAAACTCAGTGTAAAGCCAGGCACGTCGCAGATTGCCGGTAAAAATCCCTTCTTCGTTTGCTTGTATTGCTTCCCAATTAAGTATGTCCGTATCATTCACAAAGTTTACCTGTAAATTCTTGTCCTTGTAGGGTCTGGAAAATTTGTCATTCATGACCAACCAGGAAACCAAATCCTGTTCTCCTGCCAAAGCCCCTGGCCTAATCGACTGTGGTAAAAACAACCCCTTTGTAAATGTGTGAAGAATGGTTCCTTTTTCGGTGGTTTGTTGTTGGCCGGTGGTTTCACTTCCAAACACATGGGAAGTACTAATCGCCGTTTGCAGGCATAACCAAACAAACAAACACACAAAACTTAATGAGGTTGATGATTTTGATTTTGCAGTCATGGTGATTTAATTTTTTTTGATTTACAATAAAAAAAATTTCCTATCTTGCAGCCTAAATTGATTTAGGTGTAAAGATAAATGAAAAACAATTGAAACTAAATGGATGGGCTACTCTTAAAAAATTTTAACAACAAATTATGAGTAGATGAAAATGGCAATCAATACAGGTGTGGTGGGATACGGACTTTCAGGGCGTGTCTTTCATGCTCCTTTTGTTTCAACAAACCGCAAGTTTAACCTATCAGCCATAGTCACTTCAGGCAATGATGCGTCAAAAGCCTATCCGCAAAGCAATATTTTCAGAAAATTTGAAGATTTAATTCAGGAACCTGAAATTGATTTGGTGGTCTTGTGTACTCCCCACCAGCTTCATGCAGAGCAGGCCATTTATGCCATGGAAGCCGGTAAGCATGTGGTTATTGAAAAGCCGGTTGCAATGAGCAGTTCCGATGTTGAACGGATTACAAAGACTGCTGTCAATACTGGCAAAACCGTATTTCCCTACCATAACCGTCGTTGGGATGGCGACTTTCTAACGCTGAGAAAAATTATGTATGAGGGCCACCTTGGAGAGGTACTCGATTTTGAATCGCGTATCGACAGGTATCAACCAAAGGTTACCAGGGCCGGTTGGCGATATAATCAGCCCGATGCAGGTGGAACTTTGTTTGACCTGGGCCCCCATCTAATTGATCAGGCTATATGCCTTTTTGGCCCTCCTCATTCCGTTTGGTGTCAGTTGCTTTTTCAGAGACCCGACAGCAAAGCAAATGATAGTTTCGAACTGAAGTTGATTTATCCAAAGCTGTCGGCAACCCTCAAAGCAGGCGTTTTTTTTCGTGAGCCGGGCCCCCGCTTCCTTGTAAGCGGTACGCTTGGAACATATATTAAATATGGTATAGACCCTCAAGAAGAAAGCCTTAAAAAAGGCAAAACTCCGGATTCCGCAAAATTTGGGCATGAACCCAAACGGATGCATGGCCTGCTTCATTCGGTTGCTCATGGCGCAACCCGCAAAGTTAAATATCAGACTTTGCCAGGCTGCTATATGGATTTTTATGATGATGTGGCCGATTCCCTTTCGGGAATGAAACAACCCGAAGTAAATATGGATCATGCCCGGTTGAATATCAAAATAATTGAGGCGGCCATGAGAAGTCATAATGAAAAAAAAATTATAAAACTGATGGACTAAGATGCTTGGTAAATGACTGAATTAACTGTAAATGTCATGAAGTTTCGACAACGTTTTTGCAAATCGAATAATTCCGGTGCATCTGGGAATCATTTACCATTTAAAATCTGGATTTTTTTTGCTGGAAAATGCTTTTGATTTCATTAAACTCAATACTTCACTAAAAATTCAAAATTATGGAAGAGAATGAAAACACCAATGCCATTGATCGGCGTAAGTTTCTTAGAAACACCGCTTTGGCATCGGCAGGGTTTATGATCATGCCCAGTCATGTTATTTCGGGGCTGGGCCACCGCGCACCCAGCGACAAGCTCAATATTGCTGGGGTAGGCATTGGAGGCCACGGAGGAAGACTCATGAGGGCTGTAAGCAGCGAGAATATCGTTGCCTTGTGCGATGTGGATTGGAAGTATTCGCAGAGAACTTTCAATAATTTTCCTAACGCACGCAGGTTTTATGACTACCGTAGGATGTTCGATGAAATGAAAGACGGTATTGATGCAGTAATGATTGCAACTCCTGACCACACCCATGCTATTGTAGGCATCACCGCAATGAAGCTGGGAAAACACGTTTATTGCGAAAAACCACTTACGCATTCCGTATGGGAGTCGAGAGAGATGACCCGCATTGCCAAAGAATATAAGGTAGCCACACAGATGGGTAACCAAGGCAATTCTGGCGAAGGCATCAGGCAGGCTTGCGAATGGATATGGGACGGGGCTATAGGTGAAATCCGCGAGGCACATGCCTGGACCAACCGCCCGATATGGCCGCAAGGTCTTGAAAGACCCCTTGAATCCTATACTCCACCTGATACCCTCAATTGGGATCTTTTTCTGGGACCAGCTCAATACAGGCCATATCATCCAATTTACACGCCCTGGAACTGGCGTGGATGGTGGGACTTTGGCACCGGGGCCCTTGGCGATATGGCCTGCCACATAATGGATGCCGTATTTAAGGCTCTTAAACTAAAATATCCAACAAGTGTTCAGGGAAGCTCCACCATGTTTAACACCGAGTCGGCACCTATGGCTCAAGTGGTGAAGTATGTATTTCCTGCAAGAGAAAAGTTCAGAGGTTTGGAAATGCCCGAAGTATCAGTTACCTGGTGGGATGGCGGGCTGCTGCCTCCCCGACCGGAGGAACTTCCCGATGGCGAAACCATGGGACGCGACATTGACGGAGGTTGCCTTTTTATTGGAACAAAAGGCAAGATCATGACAGGTTGCTACGGAAGAAATCCATTCCTGCTACCACTGGATTTGGATAAAAATTACAAAAGGCCTTCACCTGAATTGCGCCGCATAACCACCAGTCACGAAATGGATTGGGTTCGCGCATGCAAGGAAAGCCCCGAAAACCGTGTTGAAGCAAGTTCTTATTTCGGTTACTCAGGCCCAATGAACGAGATGGTTGTAATGGGGGTAGTTGCTGTGAGGTTGCAAGACCTCAAACGTGAGTTGATGTGGGATGGCGAAAATATGCGATTTACCAATATAGGCGATAACGACCAGATCAGGGTGGTGCTTACCGATAAATTTGAAGTAATCGACGGGCACCCACATTTCGATACCAGGCACCAGACCGTAAATGCAAAAGCTGCCGCCCAGGAGTACATCAGACGCACCTACAGGGCAGGTTGGACAATGTAAACTCAATTGAAAAACTTTTAAACTAAAAATAAAATGAAAAAACAAATTTTCTTGATGGTTATGGCAATTACTGTGGCTGCCTGTGGGGGACAAAGACAACAGGCCGAAGAAAAAGCGCCCGACAACACCCTTACAGAGGCCGAAATTGCTGAAGGCTGGATATTGCTGTTCGACGGTGAAACGCCAGGCAATTGGCGTGGATACAACAAGGATTATTTTCCCAGTGGATGGGTAATTGAAAATGGAACACTCAGGTGCATCGGCACAGGCCGTGGTGAAGCCGGCGGCATCGAAGGCGGCGACATTATTTTTGATGAGAAGTTCTCGAACTTTGAGCTTTCGCTCGAGTGGAAAATTTCTCCAGGCGGAAACAGCGGCATCTTCTATCTGGCGCAAGAAAGGCCCGACATGACCATCTGGCAGACCGCCCCCGAAATGCAGGTATTGGACAATACCGGACACATCGATGGTCGAAATGAAATTCACAGTGCAGGCTCTTTATACGACCTGATTGGGGTACCCCAAGATAAGGTAAGACCAGTGGGCGAATGGAATCACTCCAAAATTATTGTTTTTAGAGGAACAGTAGAACACTGGCTTAATGGTGAGAGGGTAGTGCAGTATCACCTCTGGACTCCCAGGTGGAATCAGATGGTCGCTGAAAGCAAGTTTCCGCAATACAACCCTAATTGGGCCGATGTGGCGCAGGAAGGCTTCATTGGTCTGCAAGACCATGGCGATGATGTCTGGTACAAAAATATAAAGCTGAGAAGGCTTTAGTTGAATCAGGTTATATGTAAAATGTGGCTTTCCGAAAGGTAAAACGAGTGTCATTCTGAGCGATGGGAAGGGTGACATGAAAAAGGCTTTTTGAAGAGCTTAATGAGGTTTTGTCTCTTTTAATCCGGCTTTTTTATGAAAAAGAATCCGCATCATTTCACCAAAGCAATAACGATTGCTGCAATTTTGATTATTCTTAGTACCGGCTTTTCGTCCTTTGGTCAACAACAATTGGTTGATGAAACCTGGGAGTCTCTGCGAAGCCGCCCATTTCCACAATGGTTTGTTGATGCCAAACTGGGCATTTTTATCCATTGGGGCGTGTATTCGGTTCCTTCTTATGGCGGACCTGAATCGTATGCCGAGTGGTTTCTTCGTGGAATACAGGTGGGCGGAACCAACCGCCGCATCGAATTCATGAGGAGGCATTTTGGCGAAGATTTTACCTACGAAGATTTTGCCCCATTATGGAAAGCCGAACTTTGGGATCCCGATGAGTGGGCCGAAATTTTTGAAAAGGCAGGGGCATCATTTATTATCCTGGTGGCAAAACACCATGACGGTTTCTGCCTGTGGCCCAGCAGGTACGCACCCGATTGGAACAGCATGGACGTTGGACCGCGTCGCGATATCGTTGGCGAGTTGGCAGAGGCGGTTCGTGAAAGAAACATAAAGTTTGGATTGTATTACTCCTTGCCCGAGTGGAACCATCCCTTGCACCGTTGGTATATCGACCCGAACGATTCGATACACCCCTACATAAGGAAGCACATGATACCGCAATTCAAAGAACTTGTAGGTACATACAAGCCGCACGTGTTGTTTACCGATGGCGAGTGGTTCCACACGGCCGAAGACTGGAATGCCCGGCAGCTTATTTCCTGGTATTACAATCTTGTTGGACCCGATGCAATAGTGAACGATCGCTGGGGATATGGTTCTAATATTGGGTTTGTTACGCCGGAGTACAGCTCAGGAAAAGTGGAAACCGATAGGCCTTGGAGAGAGGTTAGGGGAATTGGTCGGAGTTTTGGCCTCAACCGCAATGAAGTACTCTCTGCTTACAAAACCTCCGAAGACCTGATAGAATTGTTTGTACGCACGGTTTCGCATGGAGGTGGACTCATTATAAATGTGGGTCCATACGCCGACGGCAAAATTCCGTTGATTCAACAGGAGCGTATCAAAGAGCTTGGTCAATGGCTCCAATTGAACCGAGAAGCAATACATGGCTCAAAACCCTGGGTAAGAAGCGGCGAGTCAGAAAATGTATCCCTTAAACGCATCGACCCACAAATTCGTTTCAACTGGGTGAGAAATACCCCCGGAAGACCCATTTCTGAAGATCACTTTACTGCTACCTGGACAGGATATATCATGCCCGACAACAGCGGGGAGTACAAATTCTCCATTGAAGCCGATGACAGGTACAGACTGTTTATTGACGGCAGGATGATACTCGACGGGTGGACCCAACAGGAGGAGGGAACTCAGTCGGAGGCTATGCGTGAACTAATGGCATCGGGTGTTCATGGAGCAATTACTCTGGAAAAAGGTACCAAATACCCTATCCGTGTTGAGTTTAAGGAAGAAATTCAAAATGCCGCTATTTCGTTATTTTGGCAAAGCGCTAATTTACCTCGGGAGGTTGTTCCGCAAAAAAACCTGTTTACTTCAAAAGATATCGTTAAGGGAAACGGTTTAAATGCCGAATATCATTCCATGCAACAAGTCATAGCCTATACGGCAAATAATGGAAACCTTTATGCGGTTAGCTTCGATTGGCCCGAAGAGAACCTCCTGCTGCCCGTGCCGCGTCCGCCAAGAGGAACACGTATTACAATGCTGGGTTATGATGGATATTTACCCTGGAGGTACCAGCGTGGCAATCTTATAATTGACACATCCGGTATCAGGTTTTCCGAAATGCCCAACCACTATGCCTGGACATTCAGAATTGAGAATTTTGTTACTAAATAAAACATTAAAATAATGAGATTAAACTTTTTGAAACATCGCCTTTCGATCTTGATTGGTTTTGCAGCAGCCAGCCTGTTCGTTTTTTCAAGCTGCCGCCCCGAAATCAAAACACCTGAAATCAGCATTATACCGGCGCCTGTAAGTGTTGACCAACGGGAGGGCACTTTCAGGGTAAGAAGAAACACCCCAATCGCAATTACCCAGGACACTCTTGGCTACCTTATTCCTATAGCCGGTTCACTATGGGAGCCATATCTGGGTTTTACACCTGAAAGCACGAAAGCAGACACCATTGTAGAAAATGCCATCAACCTGCACTTAATCGCTGAATTCGACCAGGTGATAGGGGAGGAGGGCTACCATTTATCCATAGGAGAAAATGGAGTAGTTATCGCCGCAAATCGTCCTGCAGGGATCTTTTATGGTATCCAAACCATTTACCAATTACTTGGAACAACCAGGCGTGGTCATCTTCCATTGGTCGAAATCACCGATTATCCCAGGTTTGGCTGGCGTGGTCTGCATCTGGATGTATCAAGGCATTTTAAGCCAATTGATTTTATATTCAGATACATTGATTATATGGCCAAGCACAAACTCAATGTATTCCATTGGCATTTGGTCGATGATCAGGGCTGGAGACTTGAAATTAAGAAATATCCCAAACTTACCGAAGTAGGGGCGTGGAGGGTTGACAAATCGCATTTGCACTGGGATCACCGGCCTTTGGTGAACGATCCGGCCAATGCAACCTATGGTGGATTTTACACCCAGGAAGAAGTTAGGGCAGTAGTAGCTTATGCCGCCAAAAGAAACATTACCGTTTTACCAGAAATAGGCATGCCGGCTCATATCATGTCGGCTTTGGCTGCATACCCCGAGTTTTCGTGCACAGGCGAAAATCTTGGAGTTGCACCCGGTGGGGTATGGCCGATAACCCATATTTATTGCGCCGGCTATGACGGAACTTTTACCTTCCTTGAAAATATCATGTTAGAGGTAATGGATATTTTTCCTTCGGAGTTTATTCATGTCGGAGGCGATGAGGCCACCAAAACCAATTGGGAAACCTGTCCACGTTGCCAGCGTAGAATGCGCGACGAGGGCCTGGCCAATGTTCAGGAGTTGCAGAGCTATTTTATTGCGCGTATGGAACGGTTTCTGAATGCACACGGCCGCAGGCTTATTGGTTGGGACGAAATATTGTATGGCGGACTTGCCCCGAATGCCAC
>DATIKH010000011.1:0-8415 GCA_035477775.1 Bacteroidales bacterium
CGATGCCATCCTGATAGCCGACGACAGTGAAAAGTCTGTATCAAGCAGCCAGGGGCATGCCCTGATGCAAAACCATCCTTACAGGGAAACCCGGATAGCTCAGGCTGAAAAGAACATTAACAACCTGTTGCACGCCTTGAAAACCGGCGATGAATCCCTGTTTGTAGAAATTGTCGAAAATGAAGCCCTTTCGCTTCATGGCCTGATGATGACATCGAATCCGGGATTCGTTCTGATGAAGCCTGCAACCCTGGCCATGATTGAAAAAATAAGAAATTTCAGAAAGGGTACCGGCATCAATATTTGTTTTACCCTCGATGCAGGCCCAAATATCCATCTGGTTTACCTCGAAAAGGACAGGCAAGCCGTGAGCGAGTTTATTGATAAGGAGTTGGCCGGACTGTGTAAAAATGGCAACTGGATTGACGATATGGTAGGCCCCGGGCCTGTGAAACTTTCATTATAATGTAGAATGGAAAGTACAGGGGAAGCCGTATTTGGGAAAATCATGCTTTTTGGCGAATATGGAATATTGAGCCAGGGGCGTGCCCTTACCATTCCCTTAAAGAATTTCTCAGGCACTTTGCGATTCCCTGATTCAAATCCCAACGAACGCCAGGCAACTCTGAACAAGCTCCTGTTTACGTATTACGATTTTTTATCGGCCAGGGCGACAGCATTAAACCATTTTGGGATAAATTTAAGAACCTTTGAAACGGAGCTGAAAGAAGGACTTTATTTCGATTCAGACATTCCTCCCGGATACGGTGCAGGAAGCTCCGGGGCCCTTGTGGCAGCGGTTTACAGGCGTTTTGGTTTGGGAAATTCTACAATGCGCGAAGGCAACAATTTTCAGGAATTTCAGGAAATCCTTGCAACACTCGAAGCGTATTTCCATGGAACAAGTTCCGGAATCGACCCCCTAAGCTGTTTTTTCGGAGTGCCATTGGAGTTTTCTCCAAGCGGAGGCGCCAGGGTTGTAAATCTTTCGAAACAAAACCTTCCAGCGAAGGCCGGATTTTTTTTAGTCGATTCCGGATTTCCCCGCAAAACAGGTGAACTTGTGAAGCTGTTCAGCCAAAAAAGCCAGGAGGAAGCCTTTCAGATAATGATGCAAAAAGAGTACAATGCAACGGTATCTTCATGTATAGACAGTGTTCTAGCGGGCGATTTCAGCAGGTTTCAGGCGGCTCTAAAGCACTTGTCAGGCTTGCAGTACAAGCATTTTTCAGAAATGATACCCGATGGTTTGCTGAAACTCTGGGAGCATGGCCTGATGTACCAGCAATATACCTTAAAATTGTGTGGTGCAGGTGGAGGAGGGTTTATCCTTGGGTTTGCCGGTGATTTTTCCCAATTACATAAAATCGGGAAAGAGTTTCCGGTGATTGAAATTACCTTGTAGCAGTACTGCCCGAATTGTTTTCTGTGTTATTTACCTGTGAATTCAGGGTGTCACGGTAAAGCCCAATAAAGCCATTACCAAAGTATTTGCAGGAAAATTCGTAATTTTCCATGTTTGTCCTTTAAAATAAAAATACCATATCTTTGCTCCCTTGCTTGCAAATTATGCAATACAATCAAATAAAAGTGTAGCAGGAGAATCCTGGCTTTTGAAGGATTCAAGTAAAGTCAAGAATTCAAACTTTGAATAATGATGTCCTATTGGGCCAGGCAGGGTAATCAATTCAAGAACTAATTAAAAAAGCACCAACAATTTATATCCTACCTATATCTTAACCTTAACCTAAACGATTTTTACAATGAAAAGAGGACTTTTAGTTTTATCGGTAATGGCTATTCTTGTTTCTGCAACCGGTTGCCGCCGTGCCGACAGGGCAGGATTTGACGAGGAAGGGAATTTGTACGGACAAATAAGTATTTCCGGAGCATGGGCCATGTATCCATTGACCGTAAGGTGGATTGAAGAGTTCAGGAAGGAGCACCCGAATGTTAGAATTGATGTGTCGGCCGGTGGGGCTGGCAAGGGGATGGCCGATGTGCTTTCAGGAATGGTTCATCTGGCAATGGTTTCGCGCGAAATTACCCAGGCCGAAATTGACCAAAACGCCGTTTACTTTTCTGTGGCTAAAGATGCTGTAGTACCAACTTTTAGCATGAACAATCCAAACAGGAATTTAATCCTTACCCAGGGATTAGCCTTAAATGATTTTAGCCAGATATTTCTTGAAGATTCACGGAAAACCTGGAACACCTTTATTCAAGGTGCAACCAACGATCCCATTAATATTTATACTCGTTCTGATGCCAGCGGGGCAGCCCAGGTATGGGCGGAGTTTCTTGGAAAATCGCAGGAAGACCTTCTTGGCGTTGGGGTATTTGGCGACCCCGGTATAGCAGATATAGTGCGCAATGACATGTTTGGCGTTGGATTTAACAATATAGCTTTTGCTTTCGACATAACCACAGGGAGGCCTTTCGAGGGTTTGGGGATAATCCCCATTGACTTGAATGAGAATGGCACCATTGACCCTGAGGAGCAATTCTATGGAAATCTCGACCAGATGATGAATGCCATTGCCACAGGCAAGTATCCTTCGCCGCCTTCGCGCAACCTGTATTTTGTTACATACGGTAACCCGACAAATGTTGCAGTGGTGGAGTTTTTGAGGTGGGTTCTTCAGAAAGGACAAGATTTCACTAAAGAAACAGGGTTTGTAAGCATCACTCCGGAGGTTGGAGCACAAGAGTTGCAAAGATTGCCCGAAACACCAGGCAACTAAGATTTGGTTTTTTTTAATTTCCCCGGCTAAAATATGTTTTTCAAAATCAGGAAACTTACTGATAAAGGTTGGTCGATCTGGATTAAAATAGCAATTGGGCTTGTAATTCTTTTACCGATTTTTATAGGCACCCTGCTTATAGCCAGGTCGGCACTTGTTATTGAAACCAATGGCCTTTTGAACTTGCTCTTTTCTTCGGAATGGAGGCCCATGCGCGGTGAATTCGGATTTTATCCGTTTATCATCAGCTCAGTATATGTTACCGCCTTGGGGGTAATGTTAACGGCTCCTATATGTATGCTCTCGGCTATTTACCTTACCCAGTATGCTTCGGCAAGGGTGCTGCGGATTATTCAGCCGGTGATCGACATCCTGGCCGGAATTCCATCGGTAATCTACGGTGTCTGGGGGATATTAATCATTGTTCCCTTTGTAAGAGATTACCTTGCCCCATTTCTGGGTTACCAAACTACTGGTTTTAGCATCCTTGCTGGCTCGATGGTGATTTCTGTTATGTTGATTCCGTTTGTTTTGAATATCCTGATAGAAGTATTGAAAACTGTTCCCATGGAACTGACGGAAGCTTCCCTTTCACTGGGTGCAACAAAATGGCAGACCATTAAGTTTGTTGTTCTTCGAAAGGCAGTACCGGGTATTGTGTCGGCCTTCGGTCTTGGCGTTTCGCGCGCCTTTGGCGAAACCATTGCCGTGCTTATGGTGGTTGGAAATGTGGTTGGGGTGCCGCAAAGCATATTCGACCCCGGATACCCGCTACCGGCCCTTATTGCTAACAACTACGGTGAAATGCTTTCTATACCCATGTATGATTCAGCTCTGATGTTTTCAGCTTTGGTCCTGCTGGTAGTTGTAATGTTTTTTAATGTCATGTCGAGGACTCTGATCATTAATCTTGAAAAGCGGGTTTAATCATTATGTGGAAAAAAATTGAATCCCGAATTTTTATGGTCCTGATGGTAGTCAGTGTGCTTTCATTGGGATTCATATTATTACTGATTATTTTCAGCGTAGTGTACCGTGGCCTTCCCCACCTAACATGGGAGTTGGTGAGCCAGACACCCCAGGGAGGCTTCTACATTGGCCGCAACGGCGGGTTGCTCAATGCCATCATCGGGTCGCTGTACCTGTCGGCAGGCGCAGTAATCCTGGCACTCATGCTGAGTCTGCCCATTGCCATTGCAATGAATATCCACTACCGGAAAAATAAGAAACTGGTAAACTCCATACGCTTTGTGCTCGATTTGCTTTGGGGCATGCCAGCAATAGTGTATGGCGCATTTGGATTCACCTTGATGATTTATCTTGGTATAAATGCCAGCCTCCTCGCCGGAATTATCACCATAGGCCTGTTTATCTTGCCCATACTGACCCGCTCAATGGACGAAGTAATGAAGAATGTGCCCATTACCTTGTTAGAAGCAGCTTTCTCAATGGGGTCAACAAAAGCTGAGGTGTCTTTCAGGGTTTTGATAAGGCAGACCTTTCCCGGAATTGTTACTGCGGTGCTGCTTGGGTTTGGTAGAGGAATCGGCGATGTTGCAGCAGTACTTTTCACTACCGGTTTTTCTGACAATATCCCAACCTCACTTACCCACCAAACAGCAACCCTGCCACTTGCTGTGTTCTTTCAGCTTGGATCGCCCATCGAACAGGTACAAAACCGTGCATTTGCAACTGCTTTGTTGCTAACAATTATAATCCTGTCGGTTAGCATTGCATCGCGCTATTTCGGCAATCGTTTTAAAAAATCCATCATCAAGTAATTATGGACAGAGGTAAAATTTCCATACAAAATCTAAATCTTCATTTCGGTAAGCATCACATTCTAAAGGATGTAAACATCGAGATTCCCGAAAAACAACTTACTGTTATCCTTGGGCCTTCGGGTTGCGGAAAAACTACCTTGCTGAAAACCTTAAACCGTTTGGTTGAACTTGACGACATGGTGAAGATCGATGGCAAGATTTTTATTGATAATGAAGATATATTCCATCCTTCAGCTGATGTAACCGATATCAGAAGAAAAATGGGGTTACTTTCTCAAAGGCCATCGCCTTTGCCCATGAGTATTTTCAAAAATGTAGCCTATGGCCTTTCACTAAATGGTGTGCGCAGCAAAAAGAAGCAAGCCCCGTTGGTCGAAAAAAACCTTCGTGAAGCCAACCTGTGGGATGAAGTGCAACACAGGCTCAAAGACCCGGCCATTAAGCT
The DNA here is from genome assembly GCA_035477775.1 of Bacteroidales bacterium. Taxonomy (GTDB): domain Bacteria; phylum Bacteroidota; class Bacteroidia; order Bacteroidales; family UBA7960; genus UBA7960. The sequence continues at coordinate 4,974 of DATIKH010000011.1, forward strand.
CAGTATCGGACAGCAACAACGGCTTTGCCTGGCCAGGGGGTTGGCTGTAAACCCCCAGATTATCCTTGCCGACGAACCAACCTCGGCACTCGACCCCATCTCTGCAAAAGTTATTGAGCAGCAGTTTATGGAACTAAAACAAAACTATACGGTAGTAATGGTTACCCACGTTTTAAGGCAGGCGCGCCGCCTGGCCGATTATGTGGTGTTTATGTACCTTGGCGAAGTAATTGAGCAGGGCCCCGTGCAGGAGTTCTTCGAAAACCCGAAAATGGAAAAAACCCGCGAGTATCTGAAGGGTGCGTTTAATTAGGATAATTTAGTATTCTCTAAAATTACGTTTGGTTGCCAGCACGCAGAGCAAATTTTTAACCTGAAATGCCTTATGGCAGGTATTTACTTGCTGCAGCAAATCTCAAAAGTTGAAAAACTTCGGTTACTTTCAATAATAATATTTAAATATATTACCAAATGAAAAGATTTACTTTTTTTATTGGTTTATTGGTCATAGGCTTTTCAGCCTATAGTCAGTTTTCCCTGTCGGGAGATGTATTAATACGGTCAGAATTTCGCCATGGTTACCGAGAGTTACCCATGCCCGAAGAGGAGGCCGCAGCTTTCGTTGGGCAGCGCTCCAGGCTCATTCTTGATTTCAGGGCCGACCGGGTTACAACCAAGATTTCCTTTCAGGATATTAGGATTTGGGGACAGGATGAACAAAGAGTCCAGTGGCCATCGCTTGGCCTGCACGAAGCATGGGTACAATTGGCCCTTACCGACAGTCTATTGCTCAGGGCAGGCAGGCAGGAAATTCAATTTGAAAACCAGCGTTTTTTTGGAGTTAACGACTGGATTTTTCCCGGCCAAAAGCACGATGCACTTACCCTCAGGCATATAGGTAGAAGAGGCGAATTGCATGTTGCTTCTGCATTCAACCAGGTTGATTTAAGAATTTTTGGAACAGATTACTGGGTAAATAATTACAAAACCCTAAATTATATTTACTATCGGACACAATTGGGCGAGAACCTTACCATGTCGCTCATGGGAGTAGCCGATGGGTTTCAGAATCCTACAAACCCCGAACTGCTATATGTAAGGGGAACATGGATTCCTCTTTTTGAATACCGTTTAGGGGACCTGCTTTTCACCCTTAACCCTGCCTACCAACACGGGAGAAACAGGTTGGGAGCGGAAATCAATGCCTGGTACCTGATGGGCAGTGTTACAGCCAATTTGAACCAGCAGGTATCTTCCATGCTTGGCGTTGAAGTATTTTCGGGAAATAATGCCCTAGAGCCCAGCCCGATTGAAAGGGGATTCGATTTCTTGTATGGCGCTGGCCACAGATTTTTAGGCTATATGGATTATTTCACACGGATGCCCCAGGATGCTCGTGGTGCTGGTCTGATTAGCCCACACCTGAGAAGCGAATTTCGCTTTACCCCAAGAACAAGGCTCGACCTCGACCTTCATTTGTTCTTCCTTCAAAACAATTTCGTACATCTTGGCGCTCCCATTGAAAAATTCCTTGGAACCGAAATCGATGCCAAGTTCTACTATAGTTTCAACGACATTACGCAGTTGGCCTTTGGGTATTCTGCAATGTTTGGCACCCAATCCATGGAAGTCATTAAGGGTGGGCGCAACGAAGAATTTGCTCATTGGGCATTCGTTATGCTTCGCTTCCGCCCCAGGTTTTTATAGAAGCATAGTTTATGGTTAAAATTTTGATCATTCGCTTCAGCTCCATTGGCGATATTGTGCTGACTACTCCGGTATTGCGTATTCTGAAAAACACGCCCGGCCTTAAGGCTGAAGTACATTATGCTACCAAAAAGGCTTTCGCATCGTTTCTGGGCAACAACCCGCATATCGACCTCGTGCACACTTACGACGGAAACCTTGCTGACCTTATAAAGCGGCTCCGGGCCGAGAAATTTGACTATATCATCGACCTGCACAACAACCTCAGGTCAACCCTGCTGAAGCTCGCCCTCAGACGGCCTTCACGCAGTTTTCATAAACTGAATATCGAAAAATGGCTGCTTACCAAATTTAAGATAAACCGCCTGCCTGCACTGCACATCGTTGACAGATACCTTGCAGCGGCCGGTAAATTTGGTGTGCAGAACGACCACAAAGGCCTCGACTTTTGGCTGCCGCCAGCCGGTGCAGACTGGCCCGAAATCGTTCCCAACCATTTCAAAGGAGGTTTTGTCGGTTTTGTAATTGGGGGCATGCACGCTACCAAGCGCATGCCCTTAAACAAGATAATGGAGATTTGCCGGCTTTTGGATAAACCGGTAGTACTCCTTGGCGGAGCCGATGATGCCGAAAATGGAAAGAAAATAGCTGAGAAATTGGGTAGCAAGGTTTTTAACGCCTGCGGAAGGCTTTCGCTCAATGAGTCGGCCCTCCTTGTAAAAAAGGCCAGGGTGGTTATTACCCACGATACCGGACTGATGCACATAGCAGCCGCTTTCAGCAAACCCATTGTCTCCATTTGGGGTAATACCGTTCCCGAATTTGGAATGTACCCTTACATGCCGCAGAGCCCCGAACGGTCGCATGTGGTAGAAATTAAAGGTTTGCCATGTCGCCCTTGCCACAAAATAGGCTACAAAAAATGCCCCAAAGGGCATTTTGATTGCATGGAAAAAATCGACCCTGCTCAGGTGTCTCAGGCAGCTTTAAAGTATTTTTAAATGCTACCCGTTTAGAAAGGGATTGTGTTTTTTTTCCTGGCCTATGGTGGTTGCTGGTCCATGCCCGGGGTAAACCTTTACGCTGTCGGGTAAAGACAACAACTTCTCGGTGATGGAAGAAATCAACAAATCGTAATCTCCGGTTGGCAGGTCGGTGCGGCCGATGCTGCCGCCAAACAACACATCACCTACAATTACAAACCCTTCCTTTTCATTGTAGAAACAAAGACTTCCGGCAGCATGGCCCGGGGTGAGTAGGGCTTTGATTTGCTGGTTGCCATAGGCGATGGTTTCCCCGTCAGCGATGAATTTTGACGGGAGGACCGGCACTTCCGCTTCGAAGCCAAAAACCTTTCCGTATTCCGGGCTTCCCTGCATAAATGGCAGGCTGTCGCGGTGCATTTGTGTTAGCGGACCGTATTGTTCAACGGCAAAGTTGTTGCCAAGAATATGGTCGATATGGGCATGGGTGTAGAGGATGCCTTTTACTGTCAGTTGTTCCTTTTGGATAAAATCGGCCAATTGCTTTTTTTCGTGCGCCTCATAACATGCCGGATCAATGACCAAGCATTCGCGGGTTTCGTCGTAAACAACATAGGTGTTCACCTGAAACGCATTAAATGTCAGCGTTTTTATGTTTGTCATTTTCGTCCTGTTTTGAAATTAGGCAGCAAAGGTAAGAAATGGGAGTTTGAAGGAGCGGTTTTTGTTACCGGAGTTTTAAGAGTTTGGAA
>DATIKH010000012.1:0-7591 GCA_035477775.1 Bacteroidales bacterium
AAAGAATTTACAGAATTGTAGAAAAAGGTTCGCATGGTTCGAAAATCAATTTGATTTTTGACTATACCATAATGATTTTAATCGTATTAAATGTTTTAAGCCTGATACTTGAAACGCTTCCTGAAATCAAGGAACCGGTAAAAGAGGTTTTTAAAATTTTTCAGATTATTTCGGTGATAGTTTTTTCAGTAGAATATGTTATGCGTATTTATGTTTCCAGCTTAACGCACCCAGCTAGCAGTAAAATAAAGTCTGCATTTAAATTTATTTTTTCACCATTCGGGTTGATCGATTTGCTTGCGATTCTGCCATTCTATTTGCCCCTGCTAATACCAATAGATTTAATGTTTCTGAGAATTCTTCGATTAATGAGGCTTATTAGTATATTCAAAATAAATCGATATAATAATTCTATGAAACTAATTATGGCGGTCGTAAAGGAAAAAAAATCTGATCTGGCATTGACTGGATTCGTTGCATTGATCATTTTATTTATGGCATCATTTCTAATGTACCATATTGAAGGTGACGTGCAACCGGATAAATTTCCAAATTTTCTGCACGCCCTCTGGTGGGCTGTTGCCACTCTGACAACAGTTGGATACGGTGATGTTTTTCCAGTAACCGGGTTGGGTAAATTACTAAGTGGAATCATAGCAGTGTTAGGGATTGGATTAGTGGCATTACCCACCGGATTAATCAGCGCAGGGTTTATTGACAAAATCGGGCGGAAAGATAAAATCTGCGATACATGTCCGCACTGTGGTAAAGAAATTAAATAAAAGCGATTTCCAGGGTCGTGTCGCAATGTAGGGACAGGTCGCGACCTGTCCCTACTGGAACCAGAAACGACTTGTCCCTATTGAAACCAGAAATTTTAATTGTAATCCCCAAAACCAAATACCACATTTGTTGTTTAGATGTGGGCGGGAAATACCCCGTATTCAAATTCAATCCAAGAAAGTTTTATATGATAGAATCTGCTGAAAAAAGAACATTCAGGCCTTTGCAGAAAATGTTCATGTCGGTGCCTCCGAGGTACGATATGCTTAACCGGTTGCTTACACTGCGTTTTGATGAAAGGTGGCGCAAAAAAGCTGCCGAAAAACTTCTCGATAAAAAACCAGAAAGGCTTCTCGACCTTTGCACCGGCACCGGCGATTTGGCCATTCGCCTCAGACGTGAAGCGCCTTCGGATGTCGAAATACATGCCCTCGACTTTAGCCAGCCCATGCTTCATTTGGCAGAGAAAAAGGCTAAGGTGCGCAATATTAAAGACGTCCGGTTTCAGTTGGGCGACGCCGCTTCAATGCCATATTCCGATGGATTCTTCGATGGAGTGGGAATTGCATTTGCATTTCGTAACTTAACCTATAAAAACCCCGACACCCATAAATTTTTTGGGGAGATACTTCGGGTACTCAGGCCAGGGGGGAGGTTTGTAGCAGTTGAAACCAGCCAGCCTGAAAATAAGATGCTACGGCGGCTGTACCACCTTCAGTTAAAGTATATTACTGCTCCAATAGGAGGGTGGTTATCGGGCGAAAAACAGGCATACACTTACCTTGCCGAATCGGCCAGCAACTTCTATTTTCCCGGCGAGATGAAGGAAATCCTCTTGAAGGCCGGTTTTAAGAAAGTTAAATACAAGCAATTGGTTGGTGGGGTAGCGGCTCTGTGGGTATGTACTAAATAAGAAACCTAGAGCAGTATGGATGAAAAAAAGGGGTTGTCTAATAAGCCTGTTTTTCTGTTATTTTGAACGAAATGCCTGCACTGAGCAATGTCGAAGTGAAAATCTCAGGTCGATGTTATTCAGATTCTTCACTTCGCTCAGAATGACAGTCGTTTTACTTTTCAGACAGCCTCTTTTCTTACTTACTCACGCACTATTTCTGGATGTCGTAAAAACACATTTTAGGCGAATAGATTTTACCGGAAGTTTTCAGTTTTTTGATTTCCTTTTCAACTTCCTTCTTGTCTAAACCTGCTGCGTCGGCTATTTCGCCCGGCCGCATTGCCTTTCCAGCCTGTTTGAGCGCATTCATGATCTTTTCCTGGGTTTCCATGTCTTGAGTATTATGTAATTAAAAATACCCTATTGGGCAAATAATGAATTGATACAAATTTGGGGAAAAAATCGAAAATATTCAAGTAAAAATTTTAGTAATGTTGAAAATTATAATTTTTTCCTTCTTCTACTAAAAAAGCTGATATTGAGGTTATTATAAAATTGTTGGATTTTTTAAAATTTAGAAACATTTTAATTAAACTGTCAAACAAATGTAATACAGTGTTTTAATGTTTTAGGCACTTCTGCATTTTGAATTACAAATTTTGTCCATAAATATTAAACTATAACTTTGCCCATGAAAAACTCGATTTGATTTCTTTGTTTGTTTCTCGAAATACGGCAAATAATGGCAAAAAAGGGAGATATAGTAATTAACAATGAGCGGTGTAAGGGCTGCGGAGTTTGTGTTCCTACCTGTCCGCAAGGGGTAATCGTTTTAGGACCTGAAGTAAACAAAAAGGGATACAATTATTTAATCAAAGTAAATGAAAACTGTACGGGCTGTACCAATTGTGCCGTGGTGTGCCCCGATGCAGTTATTACCGTTTACAGGGAAAAATAAATTTAATGCAATTGCTGAAGGTGAATACTAAGGCAAGTTCACTCATCTTGCTTATTCAGCATGAACCTTAACAATTAATATTGTATTTGGATGAAATGAGCAAGAGCGGACATTTCTCACCTAGAAATAATCAATCATGCGAATTCCATGTGACCTATTAAAAAAAATTATGACCACATGAAAGAAATCAGACTAATGAAGGGTAACGAAGCGGTGGCAGAAGCTGCCATTCGCGCCGGAACTGATGCGTATTTCGGTTACCCCATAACTCCCCAGTCGGAGGTAATAGAGTATTTGATGGCCGAGAATCCCGAGCAACGTACCGGCATGGTGGTGCTCCAGGCCGAAAGCGAAATTGCTGCCATCAACATGGTTTATGGCGCTGCCGGATGCGGCAAAAGGGCCATGACTACCTCTTCGAGCCCGGGCATCAGCCTCAAAATGGAGGGAATTTCCTACCTGGCCGGCGCCGAATTGCCATGTTTGATTGTAAATGTGGTACGTGGCGGGCCTGGACTTGGCACTATTCAGCCTTCGCAATCTGACTATTTTCAGGCTGTAAAAGGTGGCGGGCACGGCGATTACAAGATGATTGTTCTGGCGCCGGCTACTGTTCAGGAAAGCGTCGATTTTGTTAAAAAAGGCTTTGATTTGGCCTTTAAATACCGCACGCCCGTAATGATCCTTTCAGATGGAATCATAGGCCAGATGATGGAAAAGGTGGAGCTTTTCGAGCAAATGCCCCGCATCACTGACGCTCCGGAGTGGGCTACCGTAGGAAAAAAACCAGGGAAAGAGGCCGTTGTAGTTACTTCTTTGCAGTTGCTGGCCGAGGATCAGGAAAAGGTGAACCTGCGTCTGCAGGCAAAATACCGCGAGATTGAGAAAAACGAAGTGCTTTACGAAACCATCGATTGCGAAGATGCCGAATACCTTTTTGCCTCCTTTGGATCGGCAGCACGTATTACGCGCAAAGCAATGGAAATGGCCAGGGAAAAAGGTATAAAAGTTGGCCTGGTTCGACCCATTACCCTGTTTCCATTCCCTGTGGCCGCTGTCAACAAATTGGCAGGGCAGGTAAAAGGAATTTTGACCGTAGAGATGAACGCAGGCCAAATGGTGGAAGATGTCAAACTCGCCGTCAATGGTAAAACCAAAGTAGAGCACTTTGGACGTTTTGGTGGAATGATACCCAGCCCCGAAGAAATTCTGGCAGCTTTCGAACAAAAAATAATTGGAGGATAAACATGGCAGATGTAATTATTAAACCCGAAAACCTTGTTTACACAAAAACTGAGGTGCTTACCGACAGGGTTATGCACTACTGCCCGGGATGCGGTCATGGAACCTCCCATCGCATTTTGGCAGAAGTAATCGAAGAACTGGGGATTCAGGAAGAAACCATTGGGGTAGCACCTGTTGGCTGTTCGGTGCTGGCATATTATTATTTTAATGTTGACATGACCGAGGCAGCACATGGCCGGGCACCGGCAGTGGCCACCGGAATCAAGAGGGTTTTCCCTGAGAAATACGTGTTTACCTACCAGGGCGATGGTGATTTAGCGGCAATTGGTACGGCCGAAACCATTCATGCATGCAACAGGGGCGAAAATTTCCTGATAGTGTTTATCAACAATGGTATTTATGGTATGACGGGCGGTCAAATGGCCCCGACCACATTGCCCGGAATGAAAAGCTCTACCTCACCCCGCGGACGCGACATAGAAACGATGGGCAATCCGTTAAAAATTTCCGAGTTGGTTGCCACCCTTCCGGGAACCTATTATGTTACACGCCAGGCTGTTCACACTCCTGCCAATGCCCGAAAGGCCAAGCGAGCTATTAAAAAAGCGCTTGAATACCAAAAATTAAAGAAAGGGACCTGCCTTGTCGAGATTGTTTCGAACTGCTCCTCGGGGTGGAAAATGACACCGGTTGAAGCCAATAAGTGGATGGAAGAAAACATGTTTCCTTTTTATCCCCTGGGCGACATCAAAGTTCCTGAATAAATTAAAATATTAGATATATGACTGAAGAAATCATTATTGCCGGGTTTGGAGGGCAGGGAGTGCTGTCGATGGGTCAGATTATTTGTTATGGTGGCATCATGCAAGGCAAAGAAGTTAGCTGGATGCCCTCCTATGGACCCGAAATGCGTGGCGGAACCGCTAATTGTACCGCCATTATCAGTGACAAAGCCATCAGTTCCCCGGTTTTGACAAAATACGATACAGCCATTGTGCTCAACCAACCCTCCATGGATAAATTCGAAAACGCCATTAAGCCGGGAGGACTCATGATCTACGAGCGCAACGGGATGGTTCGAAAACCCGTTCGCACCGACATCAACATTTGGTCGATTGGGGCATACGAAGAATCATTGAAAATGAATAATGTTAAAGTATTTAACATGATTGTAGTGGGTGGATTCCTGAAGATAAGGCCGATTATCGAACTCCAAAATGTGATAAAGGGATTAGCCAAAGTACTTCCTGAGCGTTACCACAATTTAATTCCGCTCAATCAGGAAGCTATTACGAATGGTATGAAAATTATCAAGCAGGAACACGCTGTGTAAGCCCATTTTCAATCCATTATATTTTCCACACGGGGAGCTTTCAAACAAGGCTCCTCTTTTTTTTTAAGTAACAATATTTAACTTGTCCTTTGCATAGATTATGATTTCTTTCCACAAAAATCCATTAATTTTGCGATGGATATTACCTTTTCAATTGATCTGCCCTAATCAGAAATGTCCTGGTCAATTTTTTTTCAGCCTTTTGGCTTAGCATTGTTTAATAGGCTAAGTTGTTCTATATTTGCACCCTCAAAAAAAAATCTAAAAAAGTATAAAAATGCAAAATAAAGGTTTGATACGGTTTTTTGCCATTGCTTTGGCTCTTGTATGCCTCTATCAGCTTTCCTTTACATTTGTTGCTAGGAAAGTTGAAAGCGACGCTCTTAAGTATGCTCAAAGCGAACGGTATGTAAACCTTGCCCGTGAAATGTCGCAAGGTAATGAGCTCTTGTTTTCTTTTTTGCGTGATTCGATTGCTACTTCGCGCGAGCGGTTTTACCTCGACTCCATCATGAACCTCACGGTTTATAACCTGGGTTTTGCAAGTTATACATTTCAGCAGGTAAAGGAGCGCGAACTAAACCTTGGTCTTGATTTGAAAGGTGGGATGAACGTTACCCTGGAGGTTTCGGTTCCTGAGATTTTGCGCGTCTTGTCGAATTACAACAGCGATCCAGTGTTTCTACAGGCCCTGGACCGCGCCCGCGAAATGCAAAGGGTTAGCCGCGAGGAGTTTGTTACCCTGTTCGGAATGGCATTCCAGGAGGTTGACCCGAATGCGAGCCTGGCAGCCATTTTCAGCACAGTGGAATTACGCGACAGGATTAATTTCAATAGCACAAATGAAGAAGTATTGAATGTGTTGCGCACTGAGGTAAATGGTGCTATTGACAGGTCGTTTCAAATCCTCAGGACCCGAATCGACCGGTTTGGGGTAGCTCAGCCCAATATCCAAATGCTCGAAGGTACAGGTAGGATTCTGGTTGAATTGCCGGGTATAAAAGAACCTGAGAGGGTAAGAAGGCTGCTTCAGGGAACTGCCCGCCTTGAATTCTGGGAAACCTATGAGTTTACTGAAGTTTACCAGTATTTTATTGATGCCAATGAGCGATTGAGGGTTGCCGAAGTTCCTACAGAAGCTGCAACTGCCGAAAATGTACCGACTGCTCAACTTCCTGAGCCTGATCCGGCAATTGAAGAATTGCTGGCACAGACTGACACAGCTCAAGCTACCGAACTTGTAGATATTATTGCGCCTGATACTGCCGCGGTAGCCGAAGGTGATCAGCAGTTCATTCGCGAAAATCCATTGTTTGCCATCCTTGTTCCTGCTTTTGTACAAAACCAGGAAGGACAGATGGTTCCCGGACAGGGACCAGTGGTCGGATATGCCGCCATTAAGGATACCTCAAGGGTGAACACCCTTTTACGTCAGGCACGGGAGCGCGGATTGATTCCAAGAGACCTTCAGTTGTCCTGGAATGTTAAACCTTTGAGAGACAATGCCAATTTCCATGAACTGGTGGCAATAAGGCAAACCGCACGTGATGGTGCTGCGCCGCTTACCGGCGAGGTGATTGTTAATGCCCGCCAGGATTATAGCCCTACCGGCGAGGTGATTATTGACATGAGCATGAACAGCGAAGGGGCAAGAACCTGGCGCAGGCTTACAGCTGATAATATCGGGCGCGCAATTGCCATTGTGCTTGATGGTTTTGTTTACTCTTTTCCGGTTGTTCAATCCGAAATTCCGGGCGGTCAATCGCAGATTACCGGTCAGTTTTCGGTGGGCGAAGCTCAAGACCTTGCCAACATCCTTGAAGCTGGCTCCATGCCGGCACCAATTCGCATAGTGCAGGAAGCAATTGTTGGGCCATCGCTTGGACGTGAAGCCGTAAGAAGCGGTATGATTAGTTTTATTGTTGCCTTTGTGGTAATTTTAATTTATATGGCGCTGTACTACAGCCGTGCCGGACTGGTAGCCAATATTGCCCTGGTAAGCAATGTATTCTTCATTATGGGGGTGCTTGCCTCCCTGGGTGCAACGCTTACCCTGCCTGGTATAGCAGGTATTGTCCTCACCCTTGGAATGGCTGTTGATGCAAATGTGATTGTGTATGAACGTGTGCTCGAAGAGCTCCGGGCAGGTAAGGGACAGCGCCTTGCCATTGCCGATGGATATAAAAATGCCTATTCGGCCATTATTGATGGCAACGTAACAACCCTGCTTACAGGTATCGTGCTCAATATTTTCGGGTCAGGACCCGTTCAGGGTTTTGCCACCACCCTCATTATTGGAATCATTACCTCCTTGTTTACAGCCGTATTCCTTTCGAGGTTGGTTTTTAGCAGGTGGCTCGACAAGAACACTTCAATT
>DATIKH010000013.1:0-9564 GCA_035477775.1 Bacteroidales bacterium
TTTAAAGCTACCCCATCCTGACCGTTACGAAGTTGGGGGACAAATCAGGCGCTCAACTCAGACAATTAAAGATGCTATAGTTGAAGGATACGGTCGTAGAAGGTATAAATCCGATTTTATTAAATTTCTTATTTATAGTTATTCGTCAAATCTTGAAGCCAAGTCGCAGGCAGAGTTCATTCATGCAGCATATCCCAAGGACGGCTGGGATTGTATATCAAAAGAACTTGATATTCTTGGCATGAAAATCCATAGATTTGTTTCCTATGTTGAAAAATACTGGAAAACCTGACAACCGACAACCTTGACAACAGATAACTTTGACAACCGTCAACCCTGAAAACCTGACAACCTCGACAACCGACAACCTCGACAACTGACAACCTCGACAACCAACAACCCCTACTCCTCTAACCAATTCCTTAGAATCTGCCTGCCATACGGAGTCATGATGCTTTCAGGATGAAATTGCACCCCGTGAATCCGGTAATTTTTGTGCTGCAATGCCATAATATGGCCTGCCTGGTCAATTGCAGTAACCTGAAGCACATCTGGAAATGTAGTGGGGTCAGGAAACCAGGAATGATACCTTCCCGTTTCAATGATTTCGGGGCAGTTTCTGAAGAGCAGCGCGTCCTGCCTGACTATTTTTACAGGCACGGCAACACCGTGAAGCACTTTGTCCAGGTTTTTCAATTGCCCGCCAAATACCCTGGTAATGGCCTGATGCCCCAAACATACTCCTAAAATGCTTTTTTCAGGGGCATACTTTTCAATGGCTTCGCAGGTAATACCGGCTTCAGCTGGCATCCCTGGTCCGGGCGATACGATAAATTTGTCGTACCGGCCCACTTCGCCGACTTTGATCTGGTCATTTCTGAAAACCCTCAGGATGGCCTTGGCCGGAATCAGCTCCTCAACCAGATGAAACAAATTGAAGGTGAAGGAATCGTAGTTATCAATGATGAGAATCTTCATGCCTGCAAAGATAAAAGATTCAAGAGGATGTGATGATGAGCAGATGAGCAGATGCGATGATGTGTTCATGCGATAATGGGGGGTTAAATGTTTATAGCCCCGGCATTTATGCCGGGGTTGATTATGGATATAAACACAGGGCTTTAGCCCTCTGCCCCACGTACCCCGAGCGATGTCGAGGGGTGCGCCCACCGATACGGCAGAAACAAGTCTCGACCTGAGTACCTACTGCCAAAAAGTTATTTCATTACATTTGCCAAAAACAATTATTTAAGTCTTAAAAAAATATCCGAATGAAAACGATTATAAACACACCCAATGCTCCGGCCCCGATTGGCCCATACAACCAGGCCATACTTGCAAACGGCACGCTATACGTTTCGGGGCAAATTCCATTGAATCCGGGAACCGGCAAACTTGTGGAAGGCGACATCCAGGCACAGGCCCTTCAGGTGATGAAAAACCTTGAAGCCATCCTGACAGCAGCCGGCATGGATTTCTCCCATGTGGTTAAATCGAGTATTTTTCTGAAAGATATGCGCGACTTCCCGAAGGTGAATGAGGTATATGGAACATTTTTCCCGGCCAATCCCCCTGCCCGCGAAACGGTTCAGGTTTCCGCCTTGCCCATGTACGTTGATGTTGAAATTAGCTGTATTGCGGTGAAATAAGAGGGCTCGCTCAAATCCTGTTTTTTCTTTGCAATTTTTGGTGCCCTGCAGGGTTTGTTTGTTCATTACCTGCACTCGGATTTACTTTTCCTTTAATATTTAAAAAAAATGATTTATTTTTATAGGAAAAGCGGGAGGGGGCATGCTGGTAAAAACCTATTGCAGTACGGTACACGGCGTAAGCGCCATCGCCATTACGGTTGAAGTGGATGTAGGGCCTGGGGTTAATTTCTTTATGGTGGGTCTGCCCGACAGCGCCGTGAAAGAAAGTCAGCACCGGATTTACACAGCCCTTCAACATCACGGGTATAAAATTCCCGGCAAGCGTATCGTGGTGAATATGGCTCCTGCCGACATCCGCAAGGAAGGTTCGGCCTACGATCTTACCATTGCCATTGGGATTCTGGCTGCCAGCGGGCAGATAAAAGCAGAAAATGTTGGCGATTACCTGATCATGGGCGAACTTTCGTTAGATGGCGGACTTCAGCCCATCAAAGGCGCTTTGCCCATTGCCATAAAAGCCAGGGAGGATGGCTTCAAAGGTATCATCCTGCCGGCACATAATGCCCGCGAGGCCGCCGTGGTGAGCAAACTTGAAGTGTATGGTGTGGAAAACATCGGACAGGTAATCGGCTTTTTCAACGACCAGACACCTCTGGAGCAAACCATTGTAAATACACGCGAAGAGTTCTTTGCAAAACTCAACGAATACGAATACGATTTCTCGGACGTAAAAGGACAGGAGAACATCAAACGCGCTTTTGAAGTAGCTGCCGCAGGCGGACACAACATGATCATGGTGGGGCCTCCCGGGGCCGGAAAAACTATGCTCGCCAAGCGCCTGCCCGGAATCCTCCCCCCGCCTACCCTTAAAGAAGCCCTCGAAACTACCAAAATACACAGCGTTGCCGGCCGCCTTGGAAAAGATGCCTCACTAATGCCTGTACGGCCATTCCGTAGCCCCCATCACACCATCTCCGATGTGGCGCTGGTAGGCGGAGGTTCTTACCCGCAGCCCGGCGAAATCAGCCTGGCCCACAACGGAGTGTTGTTTCTCGACGAACTGCCCGAATTTAAACGGACTGTCCTCGAAGTGCTGCGCCAGCCCCTCGAAGACCGGATGATCACCGTAAGTCGTGCCAGGTTTTCGGTACAGTACCCTGCAAGCTTCATGTTGGTGGCAAGCATGAATCCTTGTCCATGCGGATTTTACAACCATCCGGAAAAAGAATGTGTCTGCGGAGCGGGCGTGGTACAGAAATACCTCAACCGGATATCGGGTCCATTGCTCGATCGTATCGATATGCACCTGGAAGTTACCCCGGTACCTTTCAGAGAACTCAGCGAATTGCGAACCTCTGAAAAATCTGCTCAAATTCGCGACCGCGTTATCAGAGCCCGCGAAATTCAGGAAGAAAGATACAAGGAATTCGATGGGATTTACTGCAACGCACAGATCACATCAAGGCTACTGCGCGAAGTTTGCCGACTCGACAACGCCGGCAGCTTGCTGCTCAAAACCGCCATGGAAAAACTTGGCCTTTCGGCTCGGGCATACGACCGGATACTCAAGGTTTCGCGTACCATTGCCGACCTCGACGGCCAGCCGGCCATCAACCCGGAACACCTGGCCGAGGCCATCCATTACAGGAGCCTCGACCGCGAGGCATGGGCAGGCAGTTGAAATCCAGCCCGGCCAATAAATAAACTTCATCTGATTTTGACTCAGGCAGGTTTCCGGCGGGTATAAGCCCATACGTTGTAAAAATTTCCGTCCGATCCGCGTATGGTTACCCTTTCGCGACGAAATGCATCCGGCACCTTCATCCAATGGTCGGTTTTTTCCAAATGCTCCGGGTTCATTTGAAAGATGATTCCTTCGACCACCTTCCCTTCTGATGGCAAAATAAAAGCGCTGTCCTTGTCCTCGATGAGAACCCAGCCATATAATCTGGCTTTAAACAACTCATTGAGTTGCTCACCATATAGCGAAGCCTGATTTTTTGGCTTCAAAAGCGATCCGTATAGAAAAACTTTTTGAATTACCATATATCCTTACATTTTGGCAGGTCATCCCGAAATTTTTTAAAGATACAGAAAAAATATCAATCTTCATTGACTTTAAAGAGTTTAAAGGACACTTTGCCCAAGTAGTTGATTTTGTCGCTGAATACACCATTAATTGTTATTTTTGCTCAGATTTAGCAATTTGGTTAGGACATTTTCAAAAAAAACATCAATATGAGCAAAGTTCTGATAATTGGAGCCGGCGGGGTTGGCAATGTAGTTACCCGCAAGTGTGCTGCTGTTCCGGAAGTGTTTAGCGACATCATGCTTGCCAGCCGGACGCTCGAAAAATGCGACCAGATAGCCCGCGACATTGGGGGCGACCGGGTGAAAACAGCCCAGGTTGATGCTGATGTGGTGCCAGAGTTGGTTGACCTGATTAACAAATTCAACCCCGACCTGGTCATCAATGTTGCCCTTCCTTACCAGGATTTGACCATTATGGAGGCTTGCCTCGAAACCAAAACCCATTACCTCGATACCGCCAACTATGAGCCAAAAGATATTGCCCGCTTTGAATATAGCTGGCAGTGGGCTTACCACGACCGCTTTAAAGATGCCGGAATAATGGCCATCCTGGGCTGCGGCTTCGACCCGGGCGTTACAGGCGTTTTTACCGCTTATGCTGCCAAGCATTATTTCGACGAGATTCATTATCTGGATATTGTTGACTGCAACGCGGGCGACCACGGTAAAGCCTTTGCCACCAATTTTAACCCCGAAATCAACATCAGGGAGATTACCCAGAACGGTAAGTATTGGGAGAACGGCAAATGGGTAGAAACGAAACCCCTCGAAATTCATAAACCCATCGAATACCCCGAAATAGGCCCCCGCGATTCGTACCTGCTCTTTCACGAAGAGTTGGAGTCGCTCGTGAAGCACTTCCCAACCCTGAAGCGGGCCAGGTTCTGGATGACCTTCGGAAAACAATACATCAACTACCTGAACGTGCTTCAGGACGTTGGTATGACCAGCATTAAGCCTATCATCTTCAAAGGTGTGGAAATAGTTCCCCTGGAGTTTCTCAAGGCCGTACTGCCCGAACCGGCATCGCTTGGCGAAGGCTACAAAGGCCAGACCTCTATCGGATGCCAGATCAGGGGTATTAAAAACGGCAAGGAACGTACTTATTATGTGTGGAACAATTGTCACCACACTGAAGCTTACCGCGACACCAAATCGCAGGCCATCAGCTACACCACAGGGGTACCTGCCATGATTGGTGCGATGATGTGCCTCACTGGAAAATGGGCAGGCAAAGGGGTTTTCAATGTGGAGCAACTGAATCCCGATCCTTTTATGGAAGTTTTAGGCAAATACGGGCTCCCCTGGCACGAGCAAATAGACCAACCCCTTCCGGTTGAAAAAAATTAAACAAACCGGATTATTTCGCCAATGAGCATTGATTTTGAAAATATTCCATCGCCCTGCTTCGTCCTCGACGAATCGTTGCTCCGGATCAATCTGGAGATTCTAAAGCTGGTTCAGGACGAGGCTGGGGTTGAAATCATCTGTGCGCTGAAAGGGTATTCCATGTGGGGCACTTTTCCGCTGCTAAAAAAATACCTTCCAGGTGCAACAGCAAGTTCGCTTAATGAGGCCAGGCTTATTTTTGAGGAAATGGGCGTAAAAGCCCACACCTATTGCCCGGTGTTTCTCGAAGAGGAGTTCCATGAGATACTACGCTACAGCAGCCATATTTCCTTCAACTCCTTAAGCCAGTACGAAAGGTTCTATCCATTGATAAAATCCCATCACGAGCCTGTGTCAACAGGCCTGAGGATCAATCCACAATACTCCGAAATAGAAACCGATTTATACAACCCTGCCATACCCGGTTCACGATTGGG
The DNA here is from genome assembly GCA_035477775.1 of Bacteroidales bacterium. GTDB lineage: Bacteria > Bacteroidota > Bacteroidia > Bacteroidales > UBA7960 > UBA7960. The sequence goes on from DATIKH010000013.1 coordinate 5,570, forward strand.
AATAACGGCCCAGGAACTTGGCGACAAGCTTCCTGAGGGGGTTGACGGTTTGCATTTTCATGTATTGTGCGAGAACGACAGCTTCGTGTTGGAACGTACCCTTGCCAAGGTTGAGGAGCGGTTTGCACCACTGATCAGGCAGGCCAAATGGTTCAATATGGGCGGCGGCCACCACATTACCCGAAAGGGCTATGATGTGAAACACCTGATCGCACTATTGAAAGGATTCAGGCAGCGGTATCCAAACCTTGAAACTGTGATCCTTGAGCCTGGCGAGGCCATTGGCTGGCAAACAGGATACCTGGTATCGACCGTTCGCGACATACTTGATAGAGACGGGCTCAGGATTGCCATGCTCGATGTAAGTTTTTCGGCCCACATGCCCGATTGTCTCGAAATGCCTTATAAACCAAAGGTGCTGGGAGCTTCTGATGTGATTCCTGGCAAAACCATTTACCGCCTGGGAGGATCAACCTGCCTTGCTGGCGATTTTATGGGAATGGGCGATTACTGCTTCGGTCATGACCTTCAAGTAGGCCACAAAGTAGTTTTCGACGATATGATTCACTACACCATGGTGAAAACCACCTTCTTCAACGGAGTGAAACATCCTTCGCTCGGAATGGTGAAAAGCGATGGCACCTTCGTACTGCTCAGGGAATTTTCGCATCACGATTATAAGATTAAACTTTCATAGACTTTGCCATTCAGCGTTTTTGCAAACAATGCTGAAGTCTTAACTTAAAACCAAGAAATTAATTAACGGAAAGCGCAGTTTTTAAACTGAAAACCAAAGGGTTAATGGGCTTTAGCCCAAAATTGTTGGTTTTTTGAATGGACTCAAAGCATTAAATTATGAAACTGCGATCTAAAGGAGAAAAAGATGAACAACAGAATTGAAAAAATTAATTTGCTTGCTGAAAAATATGCAGGCTACACTGCCCAAAACCTTTCGCAACTGGTTAAGCACAAATCGCTTAGCCTACAGGAAAAAGGGGTTCAGGAAGAGTTGATGAAGCAGATGCAGGAAGCCGGTTTCGACGAAGTACGCATGGACGGACTCGGTAATGTGATCGGCCGTGTTGGCAGGGGTAAAAGAATTTTGGCCTTCGATGCCCACATGGATGTGGTTGACATCGGTCATGAGGGCAACTGGAAGTTCGACCCGCTGGGTGGTGAAATTAAGGACGGCTATGTATGCGGGCGTGGCACGGTTGACCAGAAAGGCGGAGCCGCCGCGATGGTAACTGCCGGACGCATTCTGAAGGATTTGGCCTTTGACGATGACCTCACGGTTTATTTTGTCGGAAGCGTGATTGAGGAGGACTGCGACGGGCTATGCTGGAAGTACATTGTGGAAGAAGAAGGCCTTAAGCCCGACCTGGTCATCAGCACCGAACCCACCAACCTGGGCATTTACCGCGGACAACGCGGACGCATGGAAATACATGTCCACTTTTATGGGGTATCCTCGCACGGGTCGGCGCCCGAACGCGGCGTAAATGCCATCTACATGGCCTCGCGCACCGCCCTCGAAATTGAAAAACTCAACGAGCGTCTTGCATTTGATGAATTTTTAGGCAAGGGTAGCGTTACCATTTCACAAATTATCTCCAACAGCCCATCGCTTTGTGCCGTGGCCGACTATGCCCGAATTCATTTAGACCGAAGGCTCACCTGGGGCGAAACCAAAGAATCAGCCATCAAAGAAATCGAAGCCCTTATCGAAGGCTTGAATGCAAAAGTAGAAATGCTCCATTACGAGGAAACCTCCTTCACAGGCTTGCGCTACGGTATGGAAAAATATTATCCGACCTGGAAGCTGGAAGAAAACCACCCCATGATTCAATTAGCCGCCGGTACTTTCGAAAAGACATTTGGCAAAACGCCCCGCATCGACAAATGGACTTTCTCGACCAACGGGGTAACCATCAACGGTTACTACGGAATTCCTGTGTTTGGATTTGGACCGGGCAACGAAGTACTTGCCCATGCACCCAACGAAAAAACTCCCGTGAGCGACCTGGTGGCGGCTTCCGCATTTTACGCTGCATTTGCCTCCGAAATGGCCAACAAATAATACAATACAAAATTTTAAATGTTTTTTTTATGAACCTAAGAGAAAAGATTAAATCCCTCGGCCCCATGCCGGGCGATTTGTTTCAAAAAGACTTTTTATTAACCTGGGAAAAAAGTGAAGCCTCACTGGTTTACCTTCTTGAATTGGCCGGAATCCTGATGCAGATGCGCAAGGAAAACATTTCTTCGAAAGTGTTTGATTCGGGTTTAGCAGTTTCTATCTTCCGCGACAAATCAACCCGAACCCGTTTCTCCTTCGCCTCAGCCGCAAACCTCCTTGGACTGGCAGTGCAAGATATGGACGAGGAAAAATCGCAGATCTCGCACGGGGAAACTACCCGCGAAACAGCCCAAATGATATCGTTTCTGACCGACATCATCGGCATCCGCGATGATATATTTTTGGGAGAAGGCAATAAATACATGCGCGAAGTCGGTGCGAGCCTCGACGAAGGATTCGCCAAAGGCGTGCTTCCGGTACGCCCGGGCATCGTAAACCTGCAATGCGATATCGACCACCCCACCCAAAGCATGGCCGACCTGATGCACCTGCAGCGCTTCTATGGCGGTCTCAACAACCTGCGCGGGAAGAAAATCGTGATGTCGTGGGCATATTCCCCAAGTTATGGCAAACCTTTATCGGTGCCTCAGGGTATCATAGGTCTGCTGACCCGTTTTGGGATGGATGTGGAATTGGCATACCCCGAGGGCTACGAATTGATTCCCGAAGTGGTTGATCTGGCCCGCAACCAGGCCAAGGCCAGCGGCGGAAAATTTCATGTAAGCCACGATATGAAGGCAGCCATGAAAGATGCCGATATCGTTTACCCAAAGAGTTGGGCTCCCTTTAAGGTGATGCAGCAGCGCACACAATTGCTTACCAAGGGCGATAAGCAAGGGCTGGTTGAACTGGAAAAGGTGTGTCTTGCCCGCAATGCCGAACACAAAAACTGGGAATACAATGCCGACAAGATGAAGGTTACCAAAAACCAGGGCGCCCTCTACATGCACTGCCTGCCGGCCGACATCAGTGGGGTTTCGTGCAAGGAAGGCGAAGTGAGCGCCGATGTTTTCGACAAGTATCGCCTGCTCACATACCAGGAAGCCGGTTTCAAACCCTACATCATCGCTGCCATGATGTTTGCAAACCGTTTTGCAAACCCGGCCGGCCAACTGGAAAAGATCATGCAGAGAAACACACCCCGGATTTTCTGAAACAACCACATTGGGGGTAATTTTAAGCCCCGGCATTTATGCCGGGGTTATCAGGGACAGGTCGCGGCCTGTCCCTGCGATTTTGGTGGGGGCACCTGCAATACATAACCAATAATCATTCCATCCCTTCGGGATAGGAAATACGCCTTTGGCTGTTGGCTTTTTGGTCATTAGAAAAATTGTTTTTTTAAACCATTCAACCATTTAACCCTGCCAACAATAACAACCATGACAACCCTACCGGCAGGAAGGAATGAAAACAATCTGCTAATTATCTCCTCCGCTCATCATCACATTATCAAATCTGCTCATCATCACATCATCACATTTGTTTCTTTTTTTCCGGCCTTGAAAAAATCATGGTAACAAGACCAGTGAGCGGAGCGGCAAAAAAATTTGCAGTCGCACGGCAGGCAATGCAGGGGGCAGGATTATTCGAAAAAAAACTCACGGACAAGCCTTTACAATGTAACTTGCGACCTACAAATTTTTTAGCGAAGCGAACACCGTCTTGTCATGATTTTTTCACAGCCTTGATTTTTGCTCCACTTTTGATCAAGCAAAAGTGGAATAATATGAAAAGGAATATCGATATTGGGCTAAAGCCCTGTTTATATTTCTATTTTTACCCCGGCATAAATGCCGGGGCTATAATTAACCTCCAAATCTGCCATCATCACAACAGGACATCCCCACATCAT
>DATIKH010000014.1:0-45832 GCA_035477775.1 Bacteroidales bacterium
ATGAAAGGTATTTATGAAGCATTTTTTGAGTTTTACAATCAACCTTAAACCTAAAATAATTGAAAAGCATCGTTGAATTTCAGAAGTATAAGCAGCAGGGGATTCCCATTTCGATGGTAACCTGCTACGATTTTTGGTCGGCCAGCATTATTGACGAAACCGGTGTTGATGCGGTGCTGGTAGGCGACAGCGCAGCTATGGTAATGCATGGTCATGCCACCACCATAAATGCAGATGTGGAGATGATGGCTTTTCACCTTGCAGCTGTCCGTAGAGGACTTGCTGACAAGTTGGTTGTTGCCGACTTTCCATTTCTTGCACATAAGAGAGGAGTGGAATTTGCTATGAGTGCGGTTGACCGCTTTATGAAGCTTGGAGCTAATGCTGTGAAAATAGAAGGGGCGGGGACAACTGCTCAACTCATTCGGCACATCACCGAGTCGGGAGTACCGGTTATGGGTCATGTGGGGCTTACACCGCAAAGTGTTCATGCCTTAGGTGGCTTTACCCTACAGGGCTCCAACGAAGCGGCAGCAATGCGAATTCTGGAAGAGGCCAGACAATTGGAAGATGCCGGATGCTTTTCAATTGTTTTGGAAAAGGTCCCTGCCGAGTTGGCCAGAAAAGTAACAGACTCCCTGAGTATTCCAACCATTGGCATTGGCGCCGGAGCACATACTTCGGGTCAAATCCTGGTGCTGCACGACATGCTGGGATTTACCAAAAATTTCAAACCGAAATTTTTAAGAAAATATCTCGACGGTTTTCAATTGGTTAAGGATTCGTTGTCAAAGTTCGATTCTGACGTGAAATCGAAGATGTTTCCGTCGGAAGCTGAAAGCTATTGATCAAAATATGCTATAGGTTATGACACAGGTAATTACACAGCTTAACGATTGGAGATTGATCCGGCAACAGATAGCCGGTCGTTCCATTGGTTTTGTGCCTACCATGGGTGCCCTGCACCAGGGACATGTGGCTTTGTTTGAGCGCTCGCTTGCCAGCAACGACATTACCGTAGGCTCAATATTTGTGAACCCAACCCAGTTCAACAATCCCGACGACCTGAGAAGCTATCCGCACCCCTACGAAAAGGATCTGGAAATTCTTACCCGGCTTAAGGTTGACTACCTCCTGTACCCAACCTTCGACCAAATTTATGCCGACGGGTACGCTTACAAAATTTCGGAGTCGGAATTCAGCAATCAACTGTGCGGCAAATACCGGCCGGGGCATTTTGAGGGAGTACTTACGGTAGTTATGAAACTTTTTAACCTCGTTAGGCCGACCAGAGCTTATTTCGGTGAGAAGGATTACCAACAACTGAGCCTTATCAAGAGGATGGTTGATGCCTTTTTTATGGACATCGAGATAGTTCCGGTGCCAACCGTACGAGATGATGACGGGTTGGCGCTCAGTTCGCGCAACCAAAGGCTTAGCCGGGAGGAACGTCAGAAGGCGCCTATATTCCATCGCTTGCTTTCGTCGGGGCTACCTCCCGAAAACATAAAAACGGAGCTGACCCGAAACGGTTTTCAAGTTGACTATATCGAACAGCATGGAAACCGGATTCTTGGTGCGGTATTTTTAGGAAACATAAGACTTATTGACAATGTCGAAATATAAAATCCTTTTTCAGGTTACCGGCTCGATTGCTGCCTACAAGAGCGCCTATCTGGTTTCCAGGTTGGTTCAGAACGGGTTTGAGGTTCAATGCGTGGCGACACCTTCGGCCCTGGAGTTTGTTGGCGGCGCAACCCTCGAAGGCCTTACCGCCAAGCCTGTGCTGACCGACCAGTTTAAGCCGGGCGACATGATGAGCCACATCAACCTGATGAAATGGGCCGACCTGATTCTTCTGGCCCCTGCAAGTGCCAATACAATCAATAAGATGGCTGCCGGTATCGCCGACAACCTGGTTGCCTCCTTGTTCCTGGCCTATAATTTCGATAAACCATACCTTATAGCTCCGGCAATGAACACCAACATGTTTATGCACCCGGCCACCCAGGCGTCGTTAGAAAAACTCCAAAGCTGGGGAGTTGAGATACTGCCTACCGAAACCGGTTACCTAGCTTGTGGCGACTATGGCAGCGGGAAAATGCTTGACCCCGATAAGGTTTATGACCACATTCTGAAGGCGTTGAAGCTGCAAAGGAAAATCGCCCTGCTACCGAAAAAGGTTTTGATCACGGCGGGTGCTACCCGCGAAAAAATTGATGAGGTACGTTTTGTTACAAATATGAGTACCGGACGAACGGCCTCCAAACTGGCAGAGGCGTTTTTTGCCGAAGGTCATTCGGTGGTTTACCTGCATGGCCAGGGAGCCAAACTGCCTCCGCCGGGCTGCAGATTGATAGGTTTTGGCGGCTTTGCCGATCTCAAAGAAAAATTGTTCGAAATCATCAGTCAAAACGAATTTGATCTGGTTGTTCACCTTGCGGCAGTAAGCGATTTCACAATTGATAAGGTGCAATATGGTGATGATGTGATCGACCCGGAAGCTGCTGCCAAAATAGAATCGGGTGGAGGCAACCTGACTTTGCACCTCAAGCCTTCGGAGAAGCTGGTTGACCAAATCAAAGCTCTTTCAGCCAATAAAACCTTGAAGTTGATCGCCTTCAAATTTACGGGCGATGACAATCCTGATATACAGTTTCAAAAAGCAGAAAAACTCTTTAGAAGCGCTGATGCTGATTTTGTGGTGGTAAATCATCTCAAAGACCGCACGGACGAAATACAGGGCAACTTTCTGCTCATCGGAAAAAACGGACAGAGGCTGCCAGCCTCAGACTCCGGAAAGCTCGCTGAACTAATCCTTGAAATCATTAACGGCACCAAACCATGATTCTGACATTAGATGTAGGCAATACCCAAATTTTCGGAGGGGTATTTCATGATGCCAAACAGATTTTGCAGTTCCGGAAATCGTCGCGATCAAATTTTTCTTCTGATGAAGTCGGGGTTTTTCTGCGGCAGGTAATCCGGGAGAACGATCTGGATCCGAAGGCCATTCAAGGCATTGCGATTTGTTCGGTAGTGCCTGATCTGATCTATTCACTGCGCAATGGCTGCATAAAATATTTTTCGACCGATCCCTTCGTGATTCAACCCGGAATGAAAACCGGCCTGAAGATCAAGTACCTAAATCCGTCAGAGGTAGGAGCCGACCGCATTGTGAACTCTATTGCAGGAGTGCAGCTTTACCCGGGCAAGAATTTAATAATTATCGATTTTGGCACTGCCACCACATTCGACGTAGTATCAAAAAACAAAGAGTATTTAGGGGGTGCCATACTGCCCGGCCTGCGCATTTCGATGGAAGCCCTTGAGTCGAATACAGCTAAACTTCCGGCAATAGAACTTGAACGTCCCGAAAGGGCTATAGGCCGAACCACCAAGGAGAGCATGCAGTCGGGACTGTATTTTGGTCATATCGGGACCATCAAGGAGTTGATTCACAGGATAAAGCGGGAGGCTTTTGAGGATTCGGAACCGGTGGTGATAGGAACCGGTGGCTTCGCGCAGATGTTCAGGGAGCAGGGCCTTTTCACTGAAATTATCCCCGACCTGGTTTTACAGGGAATTTATTTTGCTTACCAAATTAACATTACGAAAGGATGATAGTATGCAACTGACTATGTTGAAATCGAAAATACACCGTGCAACTGTTACCGGAGCCGACCTGCATTACGAAGGCAGTATCGGGATCGACAGGAAGCTGATCGAGGCCGCCAATCTAAATTTGTTCGAGCGGGTCGAAATTTATAACATCAATAATGGTGATCGCTTTGCCACCTATGTAATTGAGGGAAAGGACGGTGAAATTTCGCTAAACGGTGCCGCTGCAAGGCGGGTTCAGGTTGGCGATCTGCTGATCATTGCCAGTTACTGCCAGGTGGAGGCTGGCGATGCAAAAGGGCACCAGCCGGTGGTTATTTTTGTTGATGAGCAGAACAAGCTTAAAACTTAAATGCTAATTATATCGCCATAATCCGCGATTGGCACCCCTGGCCTTTCTTTCCAACCTTAAAAACTCTTCACTGTGCCTTACATTAGGCGGAAAAGTTGCAACCTGGGCATACCCACCCTCGATCATCGTGGCATTCACAAAGGTTCCGTCCTCCAGATATACATAAGCCAGAACACGGTTAAAACGATCGCGCGGATTTACATCGTGCCGTAGAATCACCCTGCTGTTGCCAATCAGCCGCGTCAGGTTTTCCTTCGATTCCTTTCCAAAGACTTCTATATCCTGGTTGCGCGATCTGCGCGATTCCGGCGCATCGATGCCTATAAGCCTTACTCTGATTTCAGCTCCGCTGGCATCCAAAGCCACAAAAGTATCGCCGTCAATAACCCTGGTAACCATTACAGATTTGTCGCCCTGGCGATGTTGAGCTTGACCGCAGGAGCCAGAAATCAATAGAAAAACAATACCTGTAAAGATTGTCAGGATTTTTATTTTCGGATTTTTCATAAGTTGCGTTATTTTGGTTTTTTTATTCGGATAATCTTTGGGATCATCTACATTCGCTGTTTACGTTCAAAACAAAATTGCGTATGATTCTAATTTCGCGGGCAGTTTCCCATCCATCGAAGCCCGTAATATGGCTGTAGTTGATTTTTTCTTCAAATGCTTTTAGATACCTCTGGGCTAAGGGTATGTAGGACCAATGCCACTTTTCTTCCTCATACCCGGCCCACCGACCTTTTCCCCATGGAGTGTAAGGTTGACAGAACCCAAACCTGCCGGCATTTTCCTGAAGCCATCGATACACCCTTCTGCCTTTTCCCCTGGTGAAATATACATTTTCAATGCTGTTCAGGTCAATATCGGTTCCCCAATGGTGTCGAGAGGTACCTGGCATGGCCGTAAACCTGAGTAATTCCAGGGCACGCTCAAAAGGATCCTCAATATCCGATGCCAGTATGTTGTCGTCGAGCATAACACGACCGTGCCATTTGTTATTCCAAATTCGTTGCTGGTCATTAAAGGTGCGGGTTGCCGATAAAATAATCAGATGAATTCCTTCATTGGCGGCTGCTTCGTGCATTTTAACGAAGGCTTCGTAGGCTTCACGACGCATAAACCTGCCGGGCTCGTCAGAAAATTGTGGATCAACCTGCACGAAGTCGGGATGATTGGCCGGGTCGATTTTTCCAAGCAAGAGGTCAATTTCAATGGAATCGTCAGGTATGTTAGATTGTTGCTGCATGTCCGTTTTGTTTTGTATAATAACCTGATTATGGCCAGCCGGGGTCAGGGTGTCCTTCAGCAGCACATGATGCTGAGATATAATCTGCATTGGCCATAGCAAATATAGGATTGCCGGGATGCAGTAAAACCTACGCAAATGAGGCAAAAAAGACGGGGCTAAGGAACTGTTTTTCACTTTCCGGCAAACGCTATCTGTTTTATTTTAGCCATTTATCGAGCCATCCGAAGAATTCGCGTTGCCAGAGAATGCTGTTTTGCGGGGTTAAAATCCAGTGGTTCTCCTCCGGAAATACCAGGAAACGGCTTGGAATTCCCTTGAGCTGGGCAGCATTGAAAGCTTCCATTCCCTGGCCGTATGGAACACGGAAATCTTTTAACCCGTGGATAACAAGAATAGGCGTATCCCAATTGCCTACGAACAAGTGTGGGGAAAACTTGTAGCTGCGTGGCCGGGGAGTTTCCCAATAAGGGCCGCCCAGATCGTGGTTCGCAAAAAACATCTCTTCGGTGGTGCCGTACCAACTCTCGAAGTTAAACATCCCGCAATGGGCAATAAATGTCCTGAATCTTCCCTGGTGGTGTCCGGCGAGCCAAAACACCGAAAAGCCCCCATAGCTTGCCCCAACGGCACCTAAACGGGTTTCATCCACATAGGGTTCGGCTGCCAGGGCGTCGATGGCGCTCAGCAAATCAAGTTTATTCTGTCCGCCGTAATCCTGGCTAATCTGGTCGTTCCATTCCTGTCCGAATGTTGGTACTCCGCGGCGGTTTGGTGCAACCACAATGTAGCCTTTGGCGGCCATAAGCTGGAAGTTCCATCTGTATGAAAACGCCTGGCTGATGGCATTTTGCGGACCACCACCGCAAAAAAGCAACGCCGGATACTTCTTGTTGGGATCGAAGTCGGGTGGATAAATTACCCAAACCAGCATGTCCTTGTTGTCGGTGGTTTTGATCCAACGCTCCTCTACCCTTGCCAGATTCAGACGGTTGAGCACTTCGGAATTTACAAAAGTGAGTTGCACCTGGTCAACACCACTTCTGTTTTCTTCAATCCTAAAAATCTCAGTGGGCATACTCATGCTCATACGCTGTGCTATAAGATGCCTGCCTGCTACGTCAACCGACTGGTAGTCGTGGGCGCCGGTAGTGAGCTGGATTATCAGGCCAGAACTTAATTCGAGAGAATACACCTGGTAAGTGGCATTTTTTCCGCTAATAAAAAACAACCAGCGGCCATCTGCCGACCATGCAAAATTCCTGCTGCTTTGGTCGAAACCTATAGAATAATCACGGTAGGCGCCAGTTTGAAGGTTCATGACCATGATGCGGTTTTTGTCCGATTCAAAACCGTCTTTCTGCATGCTTTCCCAAGCCATATAGTCGCCATTGGGAGAAATAACCGGGTTGCGGTCGTAGCCGGGATTGAAGGGGGTTATGTCTGTTGAAGTCCCGTTGTTCAGATCGAATCGGTATATACTTGAGTTGGTGCTTGTTGCAAATTCTTTGCCTGTCATCTTTTTGGAAGTGTAGAACAGGAAACGGCCATCGGGGCTCCAGGTAATCTGCTCGGTACCGCCAAACGGAGGCAGGGGAGAATGGTAGGGCAAGCCTGCCAGGATGTTGACCGGATTGCCTGTAATTCCATCATGGTAAGGAACAATAAATATGTGGTTAAAGGTTCCGTCGTGCCATTGGTCCCAGTGCCTGTACATGAGGTCATCGTAAACAAATGCCCGGGCCAGAGGCAGGTCGGCGTGGGTATCATTCACGGTAGGTTGCACCCTTACGCGTGCTGTAAAAAACAGGTGTTTCATATCAGGCGAATAGCCAAACCCTGTGGCTCCTCCCGGGAGATCTGTAATTTTGACCGGATTGGACCCATCGGGATTCATCTCCCAGATTTGCCCCTGGCGAATAAAGCCGATTCTTTTGCCATCGGGGCGCCATACTCCATTGTTTTCATTTACAGGCGAATTGGTGAGATTAATAGGCTGGCCACCTCTCCGTACATCAATTTTGTACAAATCGCGAAAACCACGGTTCTGCTGCACATCGAAGGTGGTAATGCCAAAAAGCGCCCATCTGCCATCGGGCGAAACTTGCACATCACTTATCCTTCGAAAATCCCACAATGTTTCGGGAGTCATGGTAGCTCCCCTGGCAAGTAAGGCAGCGGAGAAAACAAAAGTGAATACGGTCAGGAACAATACTTTCATGGTCTTTTTTTTTGATGGGTTTGGCGTTAATTTTTCTGTGGTTAAAAATAGTAATATTCGGGTTTAATCAACCCTTTGTGTGAAATCATATTTATTAAAAAACCATAAAAAAAGGCTCCAATGAGGAGCCCTAACAATGAAATGTTTTCTTTCAGGCGTTCTGTGATAGTGCAACCTTAATTTTTCCTTCAATCTCATCGGAAAGTTCGGGGTTATCTGCCAGAAGTTGTTTCACAGCATCGCGGCCTTGTCCCAGCCTGGTGTCGCCATAGCTGAACCACGACCCTGACTTTTTTACAATGTTGTGGTCAACTGCCAGATCGATGATTTCGCCTACTTTTGAAATACCCTGCCCGAAAATTATATCGAACTCGGCCTGCCTGAAAGGTGGAGCTAATTTGTTTTTTACCACTTTTACCCGAGTACGACTGCCAAGCACACTCTCGCCTTCTTTGATCTGGGATATACGGCGAATATCGAGCCTTACCGAAGCATAAAACTTCAGGGCATTACCGCCGGTGGTTGTTTCGGGGTTGCCAAACATAATCCCGATTTTTTCGCGCAATTGATTGATGAATACACAGCAGCAACCCGTTTTGTTAATGGTTCCGGTAAGTTTGCGGAGTGCCTGCGACATCAGTCTGGCCTGGAGGCCAACCTTTGAATCGCCCATTTCGCCTTCAATTTCGCTTTTTGGGGTAAGAGCAGCTACCGAGTCAATAACAATAATGTCGATGGCGCCCGACCGGATCAGGTTTTCGGCTATCTCGAGCGCCTGTTCTCCGTTATCGGGCTGGCTCACAAGAAGGTTTTCGATATCAACGCCAAGTTTTTTTGCATAGGAACTGTCGAAAGCGTTTTCGGCATCAATAAAAGCTGCGATGCCACCACTTTTTTGGGCTTCGGCGATGGCATGAATAGCCAATGTGGTTTTACCCGACGATTCAGGTCCATAAATTTCGACCACCCTGCCCCTTGGCAGACCCCCGGTTCCAAGGGCAATGTCGAGCGACAAAGATCCTGTGCTAATGATTTCAACGGTGTCAACCGCCGAATCACCCAGTTTCATGATCGTACCCTTGCCGTAGCTTTTCTCCAGTTTGTCGAGTGTGAGTTGCAAAGCTTTCAGCTTCTCCGTATTCTCGGTTTTGTTTTTCTCCTTGCTCATCTGATGTGATTGATTAAAATTTTTCTTACAACGGTTGGCTTACCAAATGTATCAATTTTTTGGGTTCATTAACCTGATTTGATTATTTGGGTACCAAATGAACCAGCCTTTTTGTCTCAAAAAAAGGTTCAGAAAACCAATTCTTTATCTCAAATACAGTTACGTTCATTTGCAGGCTGCGTACCTCTTCATCGAATATGCCCCCTTTTAGATACAGTATGCCGTTTTTTAATTCATTGAACCCGCCCTTTTTAATGTTCTTCTTTACCCAGAATGTAAATTCGGGCAGACTTTTTACCGCCCTGCTTACAACAAAATCGAACGGATCTTTTACCTCCTCAGCACGGATTTGGCGCGCTGAAACATTATTTAATCCCAGATATTTGGCTACTTCATTTACAACCATGATTTTTTTTCCGATCGAATCGATCAGCAAAAACTCTGTATCGGGGAAGAAAATGGCCAGCGGAATTCCAGGGAACCCTCCTCCGGTACCCACATCGAGTATTCTTGTACCGGGTTTGAATGATGTACAGCAGGCGATGGCAAGGGAGTGCAAAACATGGTGCACCCAAAAATTCTCCATGTCCTTTCGCGAAATAACGTTGATGCGCGCATTCCATTCCGAGTAAAGCGGAAGAAGCGCTTCGAATCGTTCCTTCTGAAGCGCACTCAAACTCCTGAAATATTGATTAATTACTTCCACCTTAAATGGTTACAAATTGGGCCGGATGCGGTTTTCTTTTACACAAAGCTAATGATTGCTGAGGTAGAAGCTTTAAAAATTTTATCAATGTGAAACGTTTTCACAAACTTGACGTATCCTTCAAAGAAGCTATGATAATTAAGATAAGCCTAATTAACCTTATATAATGAAAGCGAAAAGCCTCCTGTTTGTTTTAATTTTTATTGTTTTTAGTGCCCTTAATGTCCATGCCAGCAGCCCACAAAGGATAACGTTGCCTGAATACTTAGATACATTTCGCGACATTGCTATCAGTGAAATGCAGCTTCACGGAATTCCGGCAAGCATTAAGCTGGCTCAGGCAATTTTGGAGTCGGGTTTTGGAAACAGCCGGCTGGCTCGTTATGGAAATAACCATTTCGGAATTAAATGTCATGGCTGGACAGGTCGGTACCTGCTTCATGACGACGATGCTGAAGATGAGTGTTTCAGGGCGTACAACTGCCCCAAGGAATCGTTTCGCGACCATTCGCAGTTTTTGCTTACCAGGCCCTGGTACGCCCCCTTATTTAAACTCGACATTATGGATTATCGAGGCTGGGCGCGCGGATTACAGCGGGCCGGGTATGCCACCAATCCCCGATATGCTGAGCTGTTGATCCGGATCATTGAAGAACACAGGCTTATGCGTTACGACAGTATTGCAATGAATCTGGTGACCGCTATGCCTGAAAGAAAGAACTTTACTGAAGCACGAAATCATTCGGTTGCCGAGGCCAGAATGGTAAGCCTGGAGCGTGTCGCTCCTCAGCAGATGGAAAACCGCCGGGTTGTTAAAACAAACAACAGGATCAGATACATTATAGCTCTGCCGGGCGATACTCCCGAAAGAATTGCCACCGAAATGAATATGTTTCTCTGGCAAATCGTGCGGTACAACGAACTTGAAAACGGACGCCAGATTACCCCCGGGCAGATAGTTTATTTACAACCTAAGCGCAGGCAAGGTGTTCGGCCTTTTCATATCGTGCAGCCTGGAGAGACTTTTTACGATATTTCCCAGCTTCACGGCATCAGAGTAGAACACCTGCTGAGTAGAAACAACCTGGAGGAATGGCAGCAACCTACTGTAGGAACCAAACTTCTGCTCAGAGGCAGACAGGATAGGGAGTAGCTCTACAAAGATTTTACTGCTTCGTAAAAAAATTATTGCCTGTAGAAGTCGGATCGACGTGTAAAATTTCCCAATAGCATTTTGGAATTCTATCATTGCATAGGCTTCAGGTAATTTAATTCAGGACCGCCTCAGATGCATCATTTATAACACTAAAAAGATACACCGAAATGCTTGAAATTTTGTTTGTTATGGCTGCCGGCTTTGTTGCAGGTCTTTTGCTCAGAAAGAAGAGACAGGCAGTTCTCCTGGCAGATAAATTCATGTTTTTAAGTATCTGCCTGTTGTTGTTTGTCCTTGGTATAACCATTGGAGGCGATCCGGTGATACTTGCAAACTTTCCGGAGTTTGGTCTAAACGCCATTTTGATTACCATAGGTGGAGTGGTCGGAAGCGTTTTGGCAGCCTGGGCAACATGGTACTTCTTCTTCATGAAAACCTCTCTGAAAGAATGAAGGCGAGTCTGGTCATTTTGTTGTTTTTTGCAGCAGGCGTTTTTGTGGGATATTTGGAAGTTCTTCCTGAGAAACTGAATGAAATAAACCTCAGCAAGTATGCCCTCTATATCCTTATGTTTTTGGTCGGCATAAGCATCGGGGCAACAAAAGATTTTTTGGATGCTTTAAAACAGCAGGGTCTGAGGTTGATCCTAGTTCCATTGGCAACCATTGCCGGCACATTTGGCGGTGTGGCAGCTATTCATCTGGCTACCAGCAACCTTCATCTTTTTGAAAGCTTGGCAGTAGGAGCCGGTTTTGGATATTACAGCCTTTCGAGCATCATTATCGGCGAGTTGCACAGCGAGTCGCTTGGAGTTACAGCCCTGATTGCCAATATTATGCGCGAGGTGGTAACTTTGTTGTTGGCACCCTTTATGGTGGTTTGGTTTGGAAAATTAGCCCCCGTTGCCTCTGGTGGAGCTACAAGTATGGATGTTACCCTGCCAGTTATATGCCGAACCTCCGGAAGCGAATTTGCCTTATTGTCAATTTTTCATGGAGTGGTACTCACCCTGTTGGTTCCATTACTGGTAACTTTTATTTTGTCGTTTGGCAGGTGAGACCTGTGGAGCTTTGCAGTATAAGCCCCCAATTCGGCAACCGTCCAATATGCAGTTCCGGTCTTTTCTCCAGCCTCTTTCCAATTCTGAACCGTAAACCGGTGGTTGGATGCATCCAGAATAATTTTCTCCGGTCGCAGCATATTCAGAACGAATTCGGGATTGTGTCGGGCATTCTGGCTAACAACAAGGTATTGAATTTCGAATTCAGGCTTGGGAAATTCAAGTGGTACTTCGGGGTTCAGCATAAAAATGGTCGTCTGTCCAAACCTGATAAATGGCCCTCTGAGCTGCCATCGGGCTTCTTCCACCGTTCCATCCTCAGTCATGTTGTGCTTGATTAAATTTTTTCCTCCACCATGCCGAATCCGGTTGCCATCGAAGTGAAACCCTGCCCTTGGCAGTCTGCGCTCCAATTCATCGCACATCAGCAAAACATGCTGCTGACCGTAGAAAAAATCAATGGCAGTGGCATTATTTACATGGTAAACCACGAAAAGCTTATTCTGCTGGTTCTGAATACTTCTGACCGATGATGAGGCTGCCACAAACAAGATTGTAGCTAATGCTAAAGGGAAAGCCCATCTTACATTTTTGATTAAAAACAATGCAAAAAGCAGAATAAAAGCAAAAATGGCAAACGTTTCCATGAGGCTTACGTGAACATTTGTAAAGGTAGAGTAGGGCAGACCTTCAAAAAAACCAACTGATTGGTTCATGGCATACACCAATCCTGAAACAACTTTACCCGCAAAATAACCTGCCCCCGGAATAACCGAAATGGCCATGGAAACTATGGAGCTGTAAATTATCAGGGTGGAAAGGGGAATTACGACTAGGCTGGTAATCAGAAAGTAATTGGGAAATTGATTGAAGTAATACAAGGCAAGCGGCCCGGTAACCAGTTGGGCTGCGATGGAAACTGTAATGATACTCCAGGCTTGGTCGAGTATGTAATTTTTAAAATGAAGTTGCCGGTATAAAATGGGTTGAAGTGCAACGATGCTGACGACTGCCAGGTAGGAAAGCTGGAATCCGATCTGGGTCAGAATATAAGGGTCTAAAATGAGCAGTAAAAAGGCCGATGCGGCAAGACTGTTGTAAATGTCTGTTTTTCGTTTGATGCTCTGAGCCATTGCAATAAAACTGAACATGGTGGCGGCCCTGAGAACAGATGGCGAAAAGCCGGTTACGGCCGCGTAAAACCAGATGATGATGATTGTCAGTACTGCTTGGATAATCCTTCCATGACGGAATTTTTTCAAAAACGACAGAAGAAATTTTATTGCTACGAAAATGATGCCCACATGCAAACCCGATACACTCAAAAGGTGCATGGCGCCCGAACCGGCATACTCTTGTTTTAGGTCTTCATCTAAATAATCGGTAAAACCAAGCAGCAGGGCTGAAACTACTGCAAATTCCTCACCTGTAATATGGTTAGCCCTGAATGTATTAAGCGCCATTTGATGCAGATCAATCGCCCAGCGCTTTAGAAAAAACCCATCGTTTAGCCCCAGATGCTGCCAATGTCCGGTGGCCCTATATGCCTGGTGATGGATGTTTTTGTTTGCCAGAAACCTTTTGTAGTTGAATTCGTGCGGGTTTTTGGGATGGGATACCTCTTGATAAAGATTTTCTATCAGAAATACATCTCCGTATTTTAGAGAAGCAGCCATACTGTCTTTTTGGAGATACAGCATCAGCCTTCCAAATACTCTTTTTTTACCTTCCCGGTCAATTAACCCGACAACCCTCGTTATAACCTGATATGAATTCTGTTTCTCTGAAATCTGTTCATTTACCTTCAACACCAGGAAACCCTGTTCCTCATGAAAATTGCTGAAATGATTGGGTCGGTTCAGGTGATTGTAATTTTGGGCAATCTGGTATCCTGCAATTATCATAAAAGCTGATGTCAGAAAGCCGAATACCCACCTTCTTTTAAAATCGGAAAGCAACAACCTTTGCCGTGATATCCATAATAGCACTAAAACACCGTAGCCGGTCAAGTAAATAGTTAATGGCAAATTGAAATGTGCTATCAGGTAAAGGACTATTCCTGCCATAAATGGCAATACCAGTTTTACCAAAGGAATTTCGGCTAAGCGGCTCATGACATCGTTAAAGTTACGATGTTTTACCGCTGAAATCAATAGCCTTTCATTAATGGAAGGTCAATTTCCGGAAAGGAAAGTATGGATTATTTTGGCCGCGTTGCGGCTGGCACCGGATCCTCCCAATTGCTCATGAAGATTCTGGTAGCCTTGCCTGATGGTTTGAATATATTCCTGATCGTGTAGCAATCTGTCCAGTTCGTTTTTCAGGTTGTCGGAGTTGAACCGGTGTTGTATCATTTCCTGCACCAGTTGGCGGTCTGCAATCAGGTTTACCAGCGATATAAATTTAACCTTTACCAGTTGTTTGGCTATAAAATAGGAAATTTTTCCAGCACGGTAGCATACCGTCTGTGGTACACCCATAAGCGCTGTCTCTAATGTTGCCGTACCTGAAGCCACGAGTGCTGCCCTTGAATGAGCAAGCAATTGATATGTATGCCCGGTAACAATTTTTACGGAAGTACCTTTCACTTGTTTTTGGTAGAAGTCTTCGGGACAGGATTTTACTGCTGCAACAACAAACTGATAGTCAGAAAAATGCTTGGCCATGGCGGTCATAATGCGGAGGTTTGAAGCCAGCTCCTGCTTACGGCTTCCCGGAAGTAATGCCACGATGGGTTTTTCGGAGAGTCCGTTTTCTGCCAAAAAGCCAGGTTTTAGCCCTTCGGTTTTAAAATCTTCTATGGCATCGATCAGGGGATGGCCCGGAAATTCTACATCTACGCCAAATTTTTTGTAAAAAGCAGGCTCAAAAGGTAGAATAACCAGCATTTTGTCCACATCGCTGCGGATTGTTTTCACGCGTGACTGCTTCCATGCCCAAATTTGTGGCGAGATGTAATAAATCACCCTGATGCCATGAGCTTTGGCAAAAGAGGCCATGCGCAGATTGAATCCCGGATAATCAACCAGTATGAGCACATCGGGCTTCCAGGCGAGAATATCCTTCTTGCATATTTCGAGGCTCTTGAGGATTGTACGCAGGTTAACCATTACCTCCCAGAAGCCCATGAAGGACATTTCCCGGATGTGTTTAACCATCTCTCCCCCCTGAGCAAGCATACGGTCGCCCCCCCAGAAGCGGAAACTTGCCTCCGGATCCAAAACCTTCAACTCCTTCATCAGGTTTGATGCGTGAAGGTCGCCCGATGCTTCGCCTGCAATTATGTAATACTTCATCCGATACAGAATTTACAAAACATTCGGGTTGGTTAACAAAACTTGTCCATGCTCTTCAATAGTTTGAATTTACACCACCAAAAAGCCTATAACACCGCAAAAATGGCAATAATTAAGGCAAATGAAACCAAAATGATCCCCCGGCCAGTTTTATCGAATTTTAGATTCACCATGTAATATCTGAAGATCAGCAAATTAACCGCTACTCCTGCCAGGAACGGAGCTCTTTGATTCGAGTAAAAAGTCAAACCATCTGCCTTCTCCAATAGGTTTAAAACCAACATCGTAATGAAAAATACAACTACCGGAGCCACAATGCCAAGTGTTATTCCGAGCAGCCAACTGTCTCTTCTAAAGGTCATAGGTCCAATCTTTAAGGATAGGAATAGCATGGTGTGCAGTAAAATCGAACTGAACCGGTACTACCGATACGTAATTATTGGAAAGAGCCCATTCATCGGTCTCATTGCCATTCTCATGAAGTTGAAAACGCCCGGCAAGCCAATAATAAGCCTTACCATGAGGGTCTTTTCGGTGGTCGAATTCTTCCTGCCAGTTTGCCTTTGCCTGACGCGAAACGCGGATGCCTTTTATTTGGTCTTCGGGCACTGCGGGAATATTTACATTCAAACACGTCCCTGAAGGGAGCCCGTTCTGAAGCACGTTCCGGGCAATTGCCTGGACGAATTTCTTCGAAGGTAGAAAATCGGCATCCATCCGGTAGTCGAGCAGTGAAAACCCAATGGAAGGAATTCCTTCCATGGCGCCCTCAATGGCTGCCGACATAGTGCCACTATAAATTACGTTTATTGAAGAGTTGGAGCCATGATTAATGCCCGAAACCAGAAGATCGGGTTTGCGGTGCAATACTTTATTGACTGCCAATTTTACACAATCTACCGGGGTGCCGCTACAGGTGTACTCCATATAGCTTTCTTCAACATGAAGACTTTCGAGCCTCAAGGGCTTTTCAATGGTAACAGCATGGCCCATTCCGCTTTGAGGTTTATCAGGCGCAACTACCACTACATCGCCCAGTTCAAGCATAAACCGAATCAGGTTCCTGATCCCCGGAGCTTTTATGCTGTCGTCGTTGGTAATTAAAATTATTGGTTTTTGCATTTTTTCGAAATCATGCACAAAACTATTAATAATTCGGGTGTTAGCTACCTATAAGCCCAAATTTCATGTACATTAATACATAGACGTCTCTTAACTTTAATTAACATTGCCAAAATGGCGCTTTTTCCTGTTGGCTTGGTTTTTGATTAATTTTGCACAAATATTTTTTGTTTTACAACTCAATTTGCTATGCCCAGTATTTGGATCATTATAATAGGTTTTATGCTTTTGAGCTGGTTGATATCAAACCAGTTGCAATCGCGATTCCGTAAATATTCCCGTACTCCCCTGCGATCGGGTTTGTCGGGAAGAGAAGTTGCCGAGAAGATGCTTTACGAGAGCGGTGTGGAAGGGGTGCGAATCATTTCGGTGCCCGGCCGACTTACTGACCATTATAATCCGATTGACCGAACCGTAAACCTGAGCCCCGATGTGTATCAAGGTCGCAGCGTTGCCGCGGCGGCGGTTGCGGCTCACGAGTGCGGTCATGCCATTCAGCACGCAAAGGCGTATTCGTTTCTTAAGATGAGGTCGGCTTTAGTTCCTGTAATCAGTGTGAGCAGCAGGTATATGCAGTGGGTATTGCTGATTGGGGTGTTCACCATGGAAGTTGTTCCGGGAATTTTGCTTGCAGGCATCATCATGTTTGCCACCACAACCCTTTTCAGTTTCATAACCCTTCCGGTAGAATTCGATGCCACAAAACGTGCGCTTGTCTGGCTTACAGATACCGGACTTACCCGGGATGCAGAATACAAACAGGCAAAGGATGCTCTAAAATGGGCGTCGTACACCTATGTGGTGGCTGCTTTGGCCTCGCTTGCTACCCTTCTTTACTATGTAATGCTCTACTTGAGGAGAAGGTAAAGGATTGGCGGTAGGTTATTGTTGCCGATTTCGAAGGTCTATCCTTTCAATATACACGAAAGTTTATTGGATACAGAATAGCTGATACCCGCTCTTCCTCGTCAATAAAATATACCGACTGTTATGCCTTCACGCTTTATATGATTATCTTCTCTACCAATTTATATACATGACTTCCTAGTTGAGTCGGAAAGTCCTCGGCAGGATTATCTAAAAATCTGGCTCGGACAATTGCAATATCAATGTTTGGAAAAAATCTTTTTGGTTTTAGATTTGATTCATTATAGCCATCTTCTAATAGAATCCCCAAGAGTTTCTTCAAGTATGTCCTTGTTGTATTTACTTTTTTATTCTCAAATATTTTAATTAATTCTTCTTCACTAAAATCACTCGTATCTTTTATATGTAATAAAAGCCAAAACTCAAAACAAGGATTACTCAAAGCCAAATAAAAATTCCCTTCATTCTTGCAAAGAGTATTAATCTCATGAAGGTTAATCCATTGATCTCTATCAATAATCATCCAAAATTCATCTGTGTCTTCAAAATTGTAAACATCCTTAGCTTCGCGCTTAAGTTTATTGAATACATGAATAGGAGCACTGGCAGTATCTCTCCTTGGCCTTTTTAAAGATACCAAATGTATTTGTTCATTATTGAATCTTATTGTTTCTTTCAGAGCCTCAAAATATTTTGTTTCAGTCTTATTGCCTTCATAAGCTAATATGAAAATTTTCTCCTTTGGCTTCGAATTACTTACTCTGAATAATTCAATTCGTTCTCTTGGCATAAAAATGAAATTATTTTGATAATACTGTTAATTCATTTCTATCGCCTAATCTAGGGACAGCTTTGTATCTGCCTAATAAATAATCCTTCCTGATTTCTTTATCGAAACGGACATTATATTCTTCTAAAGTATGAAGTTGACTGGCCCCAAATCTGTCCTTGGCGACAAACCAAATTTCATCTTTTCTAAATAATTTCTGAGTAATCAAGGATGATTCATGAGTTGCGGTGATTAACTGGCTATTGATATTATCACTCTTTGATAAAAACAAATCAAACAAATCGTAAATTAAATTAGGATGTAGACTCCGTTCCATTTCATCAATGATAAAAACTTTATCTCCTTGTAGAAGGTCAATAATTAATGGGATGAAGTCGATTATTCTGTTTGTCCCATCGGATTCATCTTTTGTATCAAACTTTTCTGGTGTTTCTTTACCGTCGACATCATGTTTAGTCATAAATTTATGAACAATAATATTTTCATCTTTTTTAGAAATAAAATATGTATTTATTCTATTTGAAACCATTACTGATTTTTCTTGGTTTATGTCTCCTTTAAATAGATCTTCTTTTATTAACCCTTTTAATTTTGGAGAAATATCAATTCTATCAAAGTCAACTTTCTCTAAACAGATTCCATTGATGCCAGTATCAAAATAATTTAAAAGTTCCTCATACGTCTTAAGTAATTTTTGGTTATCCATTAACTCAGATTTAATTCCTTCATTGTACTTATCGTCAGGAAAAATGACTTTTAGAGAATTTTGAAACCAATCTATTACATTAATGAGATCATTAATATCTGCTACATTATCTTTAACCTTTCTTGTTTTAACCTCAGTCAAAAACAATTGGTTGTTAGGGGTTCCTTTAGCTGTAAATTTTAAGAACTGCTGATGTTCTGATTTTTTATTTTTGATAAATAAGGGCTCTAAATCAAAAGGATTCTTGTGATTTAAAGTATTCCTTTCAAATATTTTAGATTCACTATTTTTCTTCATTTCGTATAACCATTCTTCAACAATTTCATTTGCATTAAAAACAAAACCATAAGCATAGTTTTTCTTATTATGTTGCATTTCAAACTCAATCCTTGAATTTAACAAAGGAGTATTAACATCTAATCGAAAATTTTGGAAATTCATTATCTGGTCTCCTCTACTGCCTCGGAGAATCATTTTGCGTCCAAAATCAATTGCCTTGATTAGGTTTGACTTTCCAGAGGCATTTGCACCCAGAATGATTGAGGTCTTTAAGGCAGAAATACCCTTTATTTTTTCTGATTTATGATTTGGTTTTAATGCTCCTTTTCCAGGAATCATTGAAAAGACCACCCTGTCTTTGAAAGACAAAAAATTCTCAACACTAAATCTAATTAACATGTTTTTCTTGTTTTATTGTGTAAAAATAGTGAAAATTTCACAACATGATAATTTTGTTTTCCTTTTTTGAAAACTCTCCAATTTTTCGTGAGGTAAAACTATTGCTAAATCAAAAACTAAAAATCCGCCCGAAGCAATGCTTGTCAGGGCGGTTTTTTTTGGTAAAAAGTAAGGCCACCTATTCACATGAAAAGGCAGGACATAAAGAATTTTTGCTGAAAATGGCGTTGTACCCTATTCAACCTCCCTGCCCGACAGAAGGTTCCTGAGTTCTGAAATAACCCGCTCAACAGGAAGCCCTACTACATTGGTGTACGACCCTTCGATTCGGTTTACCCCAATGAGACCTATCCATTCCTGTATACCATAAGACCCAGCCTTATCGTATGGGTGAAAATTGGTCAGATAGTAGTCTATTTCCTGCCCTGATAATTCTTTGAAATACACAAGGGTAGTTTCATAAAAACACCTAAAAGTACTCTGGTTTGCTATACAAACACCGGTAATTACCTTGTGCATTTGCCCTGAGAGGCTTGTCAGCATGGTTTTTGCATGTTCGTAGCCGGAAGGTTTATTCAAAATTTTTCCCTGAAAAACCACTATGGTGTCGGCAGCTACAATCACAGTTTTTTTGTTGTGCAATTCCTGACTTAATGCCTCTGCTTTGCGGCGTGCAAGCATCAGGGCGACATCTTGTGGCAAGTGTCCATCTGGAAATTCTTCGGAAGAATTTGTGGTAAGTGCTCTGAACGGGATGCCTGCAGAGGCCATCAATTCATGCCTTCGCTTCGATTGCGAAGCCAGGATAATGTCGAATGATTTCAGTTCCTCCAGGAAATGCATCACCTGCCAATATATAGATATTGAATCACCATAGACAGAACCCCAGTGAGCATTGCCATCTTGAGCAAATATTGGATCCTTTCAAAATCTCTCGGCAACAATGCTTTTTTTGAAAAAAATACAGCTACCGATAGCGGAATGATTATTCCTGCCAGAAAATATACGGCCAAAAAAACGCGGGTACTTATAGTAGAAACAACACTGTATGCTGCCAGACTTACTATTAAAAGCGCCAATAGGGCAAGCAACATCTTACGGGTGCGTTCCAGCCCGATTACAACTACTAACGTTTTACATCCTGCTACCTGGTCGCCTGCAAAATCCTGAATATCCTTAACTATTTCACGTACCAACGTGGTAAAAAAACTAAACAGGGAGTATAACCAGATATAAAATTCAACTGGTTTCAGGTTTAATTCGTAGAAGCGGGTAAATCCTGCTGCCTGGTAGTCAACAACCCAAACCAATGGGATTAGCAATCCTGCAAGAGATGCCACCGCAATATTTCCAACCAGAAAACTTCGTTTAAGCCAAAAGCTGTAAACCCAAAGTAGTAAGGGAACCAAAGCCATAACCGGGGCCAATGGCCAATATTGAATTCTCCAGGAAAGATATAGCCCAATCAGAATGGAAATCCCATTAAGACCTAAATGTAGAATGATGGCCGAGCGCCTGCTTACCTGTTTGCCGATAACCACCCTGCCCGGTTTGTTGATGCGGTCGATGCGCAGGTCGAAATAATCGTTGATTACATAACCGGCAGCTGTCATTAGAACAACTGAAAGGACCAAAAGGAAAAAGTCGCCACCCGAAAGTGCCAATTCAAAACCGGCTTCGCGTATCAGTGGCTGAACAACAAAACTCCTGAAGAGGTACATGATGAGGCCAATCATCAAAAGATTGTACCACCTGAAGAGCCTTAATATGGCAAGTGTTTTTTTCATTTCGTTTGCAGGAGTATCGCACTACCAGTGGAACCCATCGTCATTGAACCATGTTCCGTGCACTTTCATGACCTGTTCGATAACATCGCGCACGCATCCTTCGCCACCTTTAAAAGAAGAAACGTATTTCGAAATGGATTTTATTTCTTCGGCAGCATCGGCAGGGCAAACCGGAACCCCCACCATTGCCATCACCTGGTAATCGGGTATATCATCGCCCATGTAAAGAACTTCCTCCGGAAGAACACCGATTTTGGTGATGTATTCATCAAAAACTGCTATTTTGTTACTTACACCTAAAAAAATATCCTCAACGCCAAGCAGCGAGAATCTGTACCTGACTCCCTCGCAGGTGCCACCCGAAATGATGACAATCTTATACCCTTTGCGAACAGCTAATTGAATGGCAAAACCATCCTTAACATTCATGGTGCGCAACATCTCCTTGTTGGTTGTAACCAGCACACTACCATCGGTCATCACGCCGTCAACGTCGAATATCAGGGTTTTTACCGGAGTAAGAAGTTTTTTGAAATTATCCATAAAGAATTGATAATGCTTGTGTTATTTCAAGGTTTCTAAAATCAGTATTTTCAAGACAAGGTTTGTCAGAAATTCAATGAAGAAAATCCAACTACTTAATTAATCCTGTGCATCCTTTTGTCTGTTTTGCTTCCAGCGCTGCCTCCAGGCAACCGTTACTCCGGCCATAATAACTATACTGCTCAACCACAGCAGGTTAATGAACGGAAAAATGGTGGTTTTAATGATAATAAATTCGGGTCTTACTTCAATCACCTCAAGCTTGATGGTTCGGGGCTGATCGCTCAGGCCTGAAAACTTAATCCGCAAATCAAGGTCGGGCACTTCGGCTTCCTCCGTGTGTACTACGCCGTCGCGAAGTTCAAAAACCGGTTTGGCCTCAAATTTCTGTCCGAGTACTGAGGTAATCTCAATGTGAGCCACGATGCGTGCGTTGAAAGCATCTACTACTCCCCCTGGAACTTCAAGGTTTTTCAAAACCAGGTGGTTGTTTCTAATATGCAAGGTATCGTTAATCGAAATTTCCTCCTGGGCGAGCAAGGTCTCATCAGGAGGCAGTTCTCCTTCAACAGGTAATTCGGCAAAGGTAACATAGGTGAATACATCGCGCAACGGAAAAACATTGGTGTGAGGCTCGTACACGTTACCCATCCGGTCGTTAATCTGTATGGCAGGAAAGGAGCTGAATGCCTTGAAAAATTCCCCATCATCGTTTTTTTGAAGGAAATCTATCTGGTAAAAATACCTTACGCCTTCTTTGGTTTTTCCTCTGTAGGTTACATAATAATCTCCCATCGGAAGTATCTCGTCGCGAATAAGCAGCAGGTTTTCGTGGGCTGGGAACCCTTCGCCAAGATGGTACCCGGAGGTATTTTCAGAAATTACCTCCTTTTTCGAAAAGGTGAGCATAATGGCAAGCAAAAACATTCCTACGCCAAGGTGGGTTATAGTGGCCCCTTTTGTGGCATACTGATTGCGAAAACGCAACAACAGGTCAATCGAGGAAAACAATGCAAACAAGGAAGCAAAAACAAACAGCACGTATGCAGGGAGCCTAATGCCATACAGAGCAAAAATCAAAATGGTGCCAACAAGGGCAAGAATTAATGAAAAACCTACCGAGCCTAAGAATTTTTTAAAATCGTTTTTTCCCCATTTTATAAAATGGGTAAAACCTATGAGAAGTGCAATGGCTATTCCAAAAGGTAGTTGCCAGGTATTGTAAAAAGTTACCACATCGACAGGTGGTGCCATGTTCAAACCAAACAACGCATTGTAAACCGGAATAGAGGTGGTAAAAATGATCTGAAATGCCGACAAAACCAAAACCAGCGCACCGATAAACAACCAAAACTCGCGGGTGAATGGCACTTCCTTGTCTCTGGGTGGCAATTGCCTGTATCTGATTACAAGGGCGGTAACCCCTAAAACCAAAAAAGCCAGGATATAAGTCAGTATGTGCCATGTTTTTCCATCGTCACCAAAGGAATGTACCGAAGTTTCGGCCATCAGTCCGCTCCGGGTAAGAAAGGTGGAATAAATCACCAGAATAAAAGACAGGATGGTAAGCAGAAATGTTGGGAAATACGTGTTTTTGGCTTTTTGAGAAATGAGCATACAATGAAGCGAGGCAATTAATACAAGCCAGGGAACCAGGGAAGCATTTTCTATAGGATCCCATGCCCAAAATCCGCCGAATGTGAGCGATTCGTAAGCCCAAACACCACCTAACATCAACCCTGCTCCCAGAAACAATACTCCGGCCAAAGTCCAGGGCAAGGCCGGTTTTATCCATTCATGGTATCTTTTTTTCCAAAGTGCGGCAACTGCATAGGCAAATGGAATCAGAATCGCTGAGAATCCAATGAACAATACCGGAGGGTGCGAGAGCATCCAGAAATTTCGAAGCAATGGATTTAAACCATTCCCATCGACAAGGAACGAGATATAGTGCGGGTTTTGAAACAGTTCCTCCTCTGCAAAAGTGGGCGATTGCCTCAGTAAAAGGAAAGGATCAAGGCCAATTTGTAAACCTCCCAGTCTCCAACCAAGCAGCATGGAAATCATAAGTACCTGCGAGAGTGAAAATATAGCCATTACAGGGCTTTCCCAGGTTTTGGCTACCCTGATCAGAATCCAACCAAATACTAATTGGCAAAGTATCCAAAACAACAGACTGCCTTCCTGTCCGGCCCAGAATGCAGCAATCTGATATCCCAGCTCAAGGTTGTTTTCAACATTTACCCACACATACCGGTATTCATAATATCGGTTTAAAAGCACATAGAACAGAGCAACCGACGATACCACAATTCCAATTCCATGAGCCAGATATGCCCATCTGGCCAGCCTTTGCCAATTCTGAGTTCCGAAACGGCCCTCGGAAGAAGCCAGGAAATAAAAAAGAGCAGAAAGTATTGCAGTAGAAAAGGCGAGGATTATGCCTGTGCGGCCAATAATCCCAGGAAGGAGATGCTCGCCAAAGTATTGTATTTCCATCGCTCTTTATTTTATTAAAAGCAAAAATAAGCTAAGATTGATGAACCTGGCAAAATTAATCAAACAAGTACCCATTTTCTTTTATGTCCATGGGTTAAAACCTAACAGGCCGCAACAACGCATGATTTGGTAATGAATTTAATTACGGCTTTGGATGATGAGGACTTCCGAATGCCGCTTGGTATCAAGCCTGAGCAAATAGGTTCCTGGTTCAAGTTTGGGCAAGCTGAATTCAGACTGGATGCCTCTTCCAGACTCCATATACAAGGATTGTCTCCACCGGACCCGGCCTTTCAGGTCAACAATCGAAAGTTGTGCCTCTCCGGTGCTATTGGGCAAGATTTCAATCTGAAAATAACTGTCCATTGGATTTGGGAAAACCCTGATAATTTGCCGTTCAACTAATGTTTTTATGGGGTCTTTTACAAAAGTTTGAGAAAGCCCCTGATACCAAGCCTGTGCTGCGCGTGCACTGTTCTGAAGGTCGGCCAGATGGTCGCCGGCCAGTACTGCAAAGGCTACGACTATTGTTTGGGTTGGAGCCAAGGAATGTGGGCCACTGGATACGAGGGTGGAAATATCGTTGGTCTGCAGGCCAACTCCTGCAGAAGCCCTGTTGGTGCTTAATGCCTGATATTTCTCAGCAATGGAAAACCCATCGCTGATGTGGATGCTGCCATCGGTTCCTGGATTATCGAAAGCATAATGATTCAACTGTCCGGTCGAAAGCAAACTTATACCCTTGTAATGGCCGCCAGCTGCCGAAAAGGCATACCCCATACGGGTGCTGGCATCGAAGGCAGCGCGATGATTTTGGGGGTTTGATAAAATCCAATCGGCAAAAAAACCTATATGCAAATTGGAGAAGGAATAGGTAGTATCGTTGGTAATATGGTATTCTAGAATGATAAACTTGTCGTGTGGAGCCTGGCGCCAAACATACGCTTTGTAGTTAACAGTCAACCCGATGGCATTTTGACCCGCGCCCCCATCTGTAAAACTCCCATCTGCCTCCACGTCGGCTTGAAACGGGTTTTGAACCAGGGAGGCGATTTGTAGAGGTATAAAATGCTGGTTGAAAGTATTTTGTGTTTCACCATATAAATTATCAACCACTTGATTCTCGTTTAATCCAATTTTTAATCCTGCTGCGTTTATCAGGTTGCGCCCGTTGCGGTACAATAAGCCAAGCCCCTGATTATAGTTTGGATAGTTGAAACCAATGGTTCCGCGGGAGGTCAGGGTGGTTGTGAGCAGATTCACCCGCAGGTTTACAAAATCGTTGTTGAAAACCAGCTCAAAAACCTCACCCCCGGCATAATTCCCATGACTATCAAAGAACTCAATGGCGAACATAGCTTGGTGGTTAACAGGAATTTCACCACTCAGATCTAGGATAAAAGGACTGAAGTCGTTGATTACCATTTGACCGGTTTGCAGCGCACCAAGAAATACTTCTTGATTGGAAATGGTAATATGGTTCGATAAAGAAGTTAGCCTTGCCGTAATATTGGCCGGTGCCAGCAGGTTTTGAAATCTGCTGGTGAGTAAAATACGGTTGCCTGGCCGTGCATAGGCAAAAGCATCGGGTTCGGTTATATGATCGAGCAAATCTACATACGAATGGTGGGTTTCGGTCAATGCCCTATGAAGGTTCAAGCGCCCGGTTCCTAACATGCCTGCGAATGAGATATTTCCGGAAAGGTGATAAATGCTGTCGGTGGTTACTTTGAGCTGGGCGGCAATCTGCCTGGCGCTGTAATGCGGGAAATGGTGTCTAAGAATAGCCGCAGCACCAGCTACAATGGGTGCAGCAAAAGAGGTACCGCTTGCCGCAATATAGCGGGGATTGGTAAATGTTGAAAGAATAGCCTGCCCTGGCGCAGATATGTCCACAAACCTGTTAAAGGTAGAACCTACCCATTTCACGTCTTCGCTGTTAGTGGCGGCAACACTGAGTACTGGAGAAAATGATGCGGGAAAGAAAGGAACCTGATTATTATTGTTGCCGGCCGCCGCAACAACAAGTGCGTCGCGGTTAAAGGTTGCGTAGTTGATAATGTCTAGTGCAAACTGCCCGGGTCCTACCGTACTTCCCCAGGAGCAGTTAATAACCTTTGCGCCCCGGTCGGCAGCGTAAACAATTCCCTCATATGCCATAATCATCCGTCCCAGGCTGTCATCAACCTTTACGGGCATAAACCGGGAATTAAATCCTACCCCTGCTATACCCGTTATGTTATTGGTGGATGCAGCTGCAATGCCACCCACGTGTACTCCATGAGGGCTTCTGTTAAATTGTGGATCTGCGCGATTTTCGCCCAGGTCCCAACCATAAAAGTTGTCGATAAAGCCATCGTTGTCGCAATCAATTCCATTAATCGGGTCATTGAAATTAAAGGCAATGGCATTTTTTAAATCAGGATGAAACCGGTTGGTTCCGGTATCAACAATAGCTATGACCACTGAGGTGTCGCCTTTCGAAACCGACCATCCTTCGAAGGCCATAATGCGTGGTAGATGATATTGCGAAGGTGCTAAGGTGTCATTTGGAACATAAAATAACTCTGGTATGAAACGTGGTTCGGCATATACTACAAGCCCTGTGGCATACAAGGCGTTGATGGCTTCTTCGAGTTGCTGATCGTCGGCAATCGTTAGTTGATAAATCAACGACAGGTCAACAAAAGGTTCACCCAACCTGGTATGCTTTAAAACGGGTGGGTTATGGAATGGAAAAACCCTGCGAATCTCTCCCGCTTCGAAGTTATCGATGAATTCGTGCATGGCCGGCAAATCGATTTGTTGGGTTTTGGCGAAGGGAGCCTGTTCCGGCCTTAGTCTGAAAACAATCTGTCGTGGATCATACTGCCCGGCAGTAATACCTTCAGGCAATGAAAAAGACCGGTCATTCTGTGAATTGACCTGAAGTGGAAAAATCAGCAGAAGGGCCAGCCCTATTGTCTTTATAAGGAATTGTAGCATCAGTTCTTTTTAACAAACAAATTGGTTATTTTACTTAACCCGAAATAAATCGGTTGTTTAATAGCTCTTCAGAGCTTACTTAATTAAACGGTAAAATTCTGATTTTCTTTATACATGCCACAAAAAATTTACTTCCAGAAATTAGAAAGCCTTTGTATCAACCATAAATTAAGCCAATCTGTTTATGAAAATTCCATGCCATTAAGTTGGGCGATTCAGGGAATTACAACTGTCGGGGATTACTCGAACCAAAAAAAAAAAGCCACGGAAAAAATTCCATGGCTTTAAATTGTGTCGGGGTGGCAGGATTCGAACCTACGACCTCCTGCTCCCAAAGCAGGCGCGATACCGGGCTACGCTACACCCCGAAAAAGTAATCTTAAAATACCAGCGGAGAGAGGGGGATTCGAACCCCCGGTACCCTTTCGAGTACGACAGTTTAGCAAACTGTTGGTTTCAGCCACTCACCCATCTCTCCGGTTTGGACCAACCCCTTCAGGGTTGATTTCA
This sequence comes from Bacteroidales bacterium, assembly GCA_035477775.1. GTDB lineage: Bacteria > Bacteroidota > Bacteroidia > Bacteroidales > UBA7960 > UBA7960. Next base: position 27,314 of record DATIKH010000014.1, read on the forward strand.
AGAAAATAGAAAGACCGTTTTTTTTTGAGAGTGCAAAGATAGCAAAACATTTTTTACACCAAACTTTGAATGAAATTATTACCTGCAAACAACAGCCCTTTTATTATTGGTTTGTGCAGTTGTTTATTTTTTGATAAATATGGTTGAAAATCAGGGTGATATGTCTGAAGCCTCAATGTGTAATGCCAAAATGAGAAATTTCCAAACGCTTGTCCCTGCGGGTTTACACATTATACGTAGTCGAAGCCGTTTGGCCACCGCGCCCGGTCCAGTTGGTATGAAAGAATTCGCCACGGGGCCGGTCGGTGCGCTCATAGGTATGGGCGCCAAAATAGTCGCGTTGGGCCTGAAGCAGGTTGGCTGGCAGCCGATCGGATCGGTACCCGTCGAAATAGGTCAGGGCCGATGTAAATGCAGGTATTGCTATTCCGCTTTGAATGGCCTGCCCAACCACCCTGCGCCATCCGGGTGCTGCGGCCAGAAGCTTTTCCCTGAAATAATCTTCCATCATCAGGTTGGTAAGAGCAGGATTGCGGTCGAAGGCTTCTTTAATTTTACCCAGAAAGACCGACCTGATGATGCATCCGCCGCGCCACATGAGCGCAATCCCTCCGTAGTTCAGGTTCCAGCTATACTCTTCGGCAGCCGCGCGCATCAGGACATAGCCCTGTGCATAAGAAACTATTTTTGAGGCAAGCAAAGCATTGCGAAGGTCTTCAATAAAAGCTTCCTTATTGCCGGTAAACACGGCCGAAGGGCCTGTCAGCACTTTGGAGGCTTTCACCCGTTCATCTTTTTGGGCTGACAGGCACCGTGCAAACACCGATTCGCCAATGAGCGTCAGTGGAACCCCAAGTTCCAGAGCCGAAATGCCGGTCCATTTGCCGGTTCCTTTTTGTCCTGCCGTATCGAGAATTTTTTCTACTAAAGGATATCCATCTTCATCTTTGAAAGCAAGTATGTCGCGGGTTATTTCAATAAGGTACGAATCCAGTTCACCTTCATTCCACTTCTTGAAAACATGGTGCATTTCATTGTGGTTCAGCCTAAGGTAATCTTTCATGATCTGATAAGCCTCACAGATCAGTTGCATGTCGCCGTATTCAATGCCGTTGTGTACCATTTTGATAAAATGACCGGCTCCTCCTTCGCCCACCCAGTCGCAACAGGGGGAACCGTCGGCCACCTTGGCTGCAATATCCTGAAAGATGGGTTTTACCACAGGCCAGGCCTTGGCCGACCCGCCAGGCATAATAGACGGGCCCTTGAGGGCGCCCTCTTCACCACCTGAAACTCCGGTGCCGATATAGTACAGTCCTTTGCTCTCAACATAGGCAGCGCGCCTGTTGGTGTCGGGGAAATGGGTGTTGCCCCCATCAATAATGATGTCGCCGGGTGCAAGCAAAGGGATCAGCATCTCAATAAACTCGTCAACGGGCTTGCCTGCTTTAACCATGAGCATTATTTTCCGGGGCGATTTAAGCGAATTGATCAACTCAGGCAGGGTTGTGGCTCCAACAATTTTTTTGCCCTTTCCCCGGCCTTCAATGAAGTTAATTACTTTGTCGGCGCTGCGGTTGTAAATCGCCACGGTATATCCCTTGCTTTCTAGGTTTAGCGCCAGGTTTTCGCCCATCACTGCCAGGCCAATGAGGCCGATGTCTGCTTTAGTTTCCATGATTTTATATTTTAGCTGGTATTTCAATCCGTCGGTTTGTCATTTCGAATTTCTAAACCTGTTGCGGCTTGCCCAGAGGCCAAGGGCAGGGTTCGAAATAAAGAAAATCTCTTCCCCATCGGGCATCAGGTTAAAACCGTCCTTTAATTTTTCCGGATTGTACTTTCTGAGCATTTCCTCTAATGGGGCATACCCGAAATTTACAGATTCTATTTCGCTTTTCGAAAGGTGCCCCGGACAATAAGTGATGCTGAACCTGTTTTCTGACGAACCATGTATCAGGTGGGCGGCTGCGCTCAGGTTTTTCTGAAGTTCTATGCTTTCGTGAGTATATTGTAGGATTTCGGGGGTTGTGCGATACCCGTATTTTCTGATAAGGCTGTCTATTTGACCGTCTTCGCCAAATTCTTTCAAACCGGGTGCCAACACAATAAGCTGGCCTCCATCGGCAATTGCCATACGGGTGCGGTAAATGCTTTTATTGCCAATCCATGTACTCTTAAACTCATGGGGGTCGAGGTAAACCACTACTTTCTGTAAAGGCTTGTCGAGCAGGTTAAAATTTACTTTCAGGGAAAGTTCAGCGGCTTTTCGGAAACATTCCTGGTCGTTGCCCATGTAAAGCCCTCTGATTTTAAGGCTTCCCTGTTCATCTTTCGAAACAACAGTGTGCACATAAACAATGGGCAAATGACTGGCAAAATGTTCGGAGGCGTAGTTTAGTACCTGCCTTACAGGGTTATCGGCCCTTCCCATGATGCGCTCCATGCCATAGGCTGCTCCCAGGAAATGGCTCCTGTTGATTCCCTTGGAGCCACCAGTTCCAACAAAGATGTTTTTGTTATAATTGGCCATTCCAATCACCTCATGTGGTACCACTTGCCCAAGAGAAAGAATCAGATCGAATCCGTCTTCAACCAGGAGTTTGTTTACCTGTGCCGGCCACGAATAAGACACTAAACCTTCCGAAACTTTTTCGACAAACCAGGCGGGAACCTCTCCAAGCGTTACAACGTCGGTGCGCCACTTGTGCTCCCTGAATAGGTTCAGGGGTATGCCCGGGAACATTTTATTTATTTCGGCTTCGCTCATGGGGGTGTGGGTACCCAGGGCCGGAAGGATGTCGGTGAGGGCATCGCCATAGTAATCCCATGCCATGCGGGTCAGAATGCCGGCCTGCGAAGGATAACGCGTAAAGTCAGGTGGGATGGCCAAAACCTTGCGGCGTTTGCCCAATTTGTCCAAACCTTTATAAAAGGCTTTTCGAAGTTTTACCTCGTCAAAATGCCCTTTTTCTGAACCCTCTGCAAAGTATAACATGGTTTGTTGAATTTGCTAAGAAATACTGAATCTAACTGGTTAAGGGCTTTTCGAAATTCGAAGTTTCTTTTTGTTCTTAATGAGAGCTGAGTATCTCTTATGGTAAAATACTCAACCGAAAGGTTTATTTTTTTTGCGTTCTTAGCGCGAAATCCCTTGCGGTCTTTGCGGTAAAAAACTTAACCGCAATGTTCGCAAAGTATTTACGCAAGGTTCACTAAAGTTATTCACTACTCTCCTGATCCCGTTTTTAATCAACAAAACATTAAAATTAATCAATAATCCGAATTTACAGTTCGACAAATTCTAATTGGTTAGTATCTATTCCAGTCCAAATGTTAATACTCGTGGCTACTACTGTAAACAGCACGATTACCTCATCGCTGCACCCTTGCATTACCTTCCCAAACGCTCCAAACCATTTGCTCATCGGCCGGTTGGGCATAGTCGGTTTCGAAGGTTGTGGCCAGCGCTCCCGAAGCCCATCCGAACTGTATCCATTTTTTCGGTTCCCATCCTTTGAGAATACCGTAGAGCATACCCCCAACAAAACCGTCGCCACCCCCGATGCGGTCGAGAACCTGTATCGGTTTGGGCGATATGGAATGCCACTTTTCTCCGGCAAGCATAACAGCCCCCCACAGGTGCTCATTTACGCTCAATACCTCTCGCAAGGTGGTGGCAAAAACCGTGGCGCCGGGAAAACTTTGTTTCACCCTGGTCATCATCTCCCTGAAGGCCTCCATTTCTGCTTCAATGCCTTTGCCGCCGGCTTCCGGCCCTTTAATTCCGAGGCTCAGTTGAAAGTCTTCTTCGTTTCCAATCAGAATATCTGCCAGCGAGGCTATTTCTGCAAACACTTTTCGTAATTCATCCTGCCTGCCTTTCCAGAATGTTGCTCGGTAATTGAGGTCGAACGAGATTCGGGTACCGTGTTTTTTTGCTGCACGTGCCAGTTCCAGGCAAAAGCGGCCTGTATCGGGCGACAGCGCTCCGATAAGCCCCGAAAGGTGCATTAGCTGCACTCCTTCGGTGCCAAAAATACGGCCGAGGTCGAAATCCTCCACCCTTAGTGTGCGTCCTACCTCGCCTGCACGGTCGTTGTGCACCCTTGGCCCTCGTGTTCCTATGCCGCTATCGGCTATGTTGAACTGGTGGCGATACCCCCAGGGTCCGCCCTGGTCAACTTCAGGCCCTTCGAATTCCATATTGCGCGACCTCAGATTGGCCTTGATAAATTGAGCTACCGGACTGCCTTTCACAAAGGTGGTAAGTACTTTTACCGGCAATCCCAGGTACGAGGATATGCTGGCAACATTGGTTTCGGCGCTGGTAGCCTGCATTTTGAACAGGTCTGAGGCGTGCACCGGCTGGCCGTTTAGTGGCGTAAGGCGCACTCCCATGCTGGTAGGTACCAGAAGTGCATATCTGCATCCTTGTTTGAGTTCCATGGTATCTCTATTTAAGGGACAAGTTATTTGTCTGGATTTATGACCGTTAGCGTGCCACCCTGCCAGATTCGTCACCCGACATGAGTTTTTCAACCTCATCCACTGTCGCCAGGTTGAAATCGCCGTAAATGGTATGCTTCAGGCACGATGCAGCCACCGCAAAATCAAGCGCTTTCTGGTCGTCGTTAAAATGAAGAAGGCCGTAAATAAGGCCTGCCATAAAGGAATCGCCGCCCCCAACACGGTCAACAATGTGGGTTATCTGATATTGCTTCGATTCGAACAGTTTATTACCGTTCCAAAGGACCCCGCCCCACGAATTGTGATTGGCGTTGATGGAACCGCGCAGGGTAGTAATTACCTTATTACACCGGGGAAACTTAGCCATAATTTGCTTCGAAACCGACTCGTATGCAGCGGCTTCAACATGTCCTTTGGTTACATCAACACCCTCAGGGTGAATGCCCAATACCATGGCTGCATCCTCTTCATTACCAAGAACGATGTCGGTTCCGGCCACAAGTTCGGGCATCACTTCGCCTGCCTTTTTGCCGTATTTCCAAAGATTTTTGCGAAAATTCAGGTCGCACGAAACCGTTATTCCCTTACGGTTGGCTTTCTGAATGGCCTCCAAGCATACCTCTGCAGCGCCCTGTGAAATGGCCGGGGTGATACCTGTCCAGTGAAACCATCCGGCGCCCTCCAGCACTTTGTCCCAGTCAACCATGCCCTTTTTGATTTCGGCGATTGCCGAATGCTCGCGGTCGTAAATCACCTTGCTACCACGACTAACGGCTCCTGTTTCGAGGAAATAAATTCCCATCCGGGAGCCTCCGGTAAGAATATTACCAACACCCACACCGTACCGTTTCAGGTCCATAAGGCATGCCTGGGCAATGTCATTTTTGGGCAGGCGTGTAACGAAATCCACCGGAATTTCAAAGTTTGCCAGCGAAACGGCCACATTGGCCTCACCGCCCCCAAAAGTGGCTGTCAGGGTGTCGCTTTGACTGAATCTCAAATACCCGGGCGTGGCGAGCCGCAGCATGATTTCACCGAATGTTACTACTTTCTTTGTCATGTTACCTGTTCTTTTTTCAATATGTACTCAAAATTAACCTTTTACCAGTTTGCTTTTTAACAATCCCATTTCGAGACCTCTTATTTCTGCCATTACTCCTATACCCTTCCGAACGCATTAAAGCCGCCATCAATGGGTATAACCACTCCAGTAACAAAGGCCGACAAATCAGACAGCAGGTACAACAGGGTACCATTCAGGTCGTCTGGCTCTCCAAACTTACCCATGGGGGTGCTGTTTATTATTTTTTTGCCCCTTTCGGTAAGTTCTCCGGATTTTTCGTCGGTAAGCAGGAAACGGTTCTGGTTGGTAAGGAAGAACCCCGGAGCAATGGCATTGACCCGCACTCCCGTTTTTCCGAAATGCACCGCAAGCCATTCGGTAAAGTTGTTTATCGCCGATTTGGCAGCAGAGTATGCCGGAATTTTTGTAAGGGGCTTAAATGCGTTCATCGAGGATATGTTGATGATTACTCCCTTGCCGCGTTCTACCATCTCCCTGCCAAAAACCATGGTTGGCAGGAGTGTGCCGGTAAAATTGAGGTCGAAAACATGTTCGAATCCTTCCTGCTCGAGTCCAAAGAAGGTCTTATCCCATGCAATATCGGGTGCGGGCTCAATGTATTCGACTTTGGTGGTGGCTTTTGGCGAATTTCCGCCGGCCCCGTTTATCAGGAAATGGGTTTCGCCCAAGCGCTGCATCACCTGCTCCTTTGCTGCTGCGAGCGACGGTTTGTCTAACACATTGGCAGCAATCCCAATGGCTTTGATTTTATATGCTGCTTGAAGGTCAACGGCAAGCTTGCCTGCTGTTTCCGGGTTCAGGTCAATGATGGCCAGATTCACCCCGGCCGATGCCAGAGCGTGCGACATGGAGGCGCCTAAAATCCCTGCTCCTCCCGTAATTACACAATTTTTCCCTTTCAGGTCATCGAAATGGGCTTTATTCATTTTTTATGGGTTTAAATAATATTGGATGTTTTCGCGCGAAACAATGTCGATGGGCAAATATTGATGCTCGGCTACTTCCTTTTTTAAAACCAGGGCATTGAAAAGCGCCATAAAGCTGCGGTAGCCCTGCTCAACAGGGTTCTGGCTGATGAGAAAGTCGATATGGTTGTGTTTCAGATGCCCGATGCTTGCTTCCAAAAGGTCGTATCCCACCAGGCGGGTGTCGCCCTTACCCACGGCTTCGAGAAAATGGGCAACCTGGTAAACGCGCGAGTTGGTTACAAAAATTCCGCCGGCTTTCAGGCGTCCATCCGGCTTCAACAAACCCTCCGAGAGCGCCTGCCTTACCCGCTCCGGGTCGTTACCCAGAATGTTCAGACTTGAGATGTACAATCCGGCCTTTTGTTTTTGTTCAAAATATTTTCTGAAGCCCTCCTCACGACTCAGCAGATGGGCGCTGCCACCTTTTTCGCTGATGATGTTTACAACGATGATCTCACCCTGGGAGCAAGAGCACAAATCGAGCAGATGGGCGGCTACCATACCGCTTTGATGCGGGTCCTGACCCACAAACGCTAATTTGGGCACCTCGGCCACATTCATGTTGATGAACACCACGGCAATCCCTCTTTCAGTGGCTGCATCGACGAATTTACCGGCCTTTTCGGCAAACAGCGGCGCAATAATTACTCCGTCGGGCCGGCTTTCGAGTATCCGCTCAAGACCCTCTTCGAAGGAATCCTGGTTGAAATAGTTGTAATAGTCCGGAATATGTTCCACCCCAAAATGCTTTACACTGTTCAGTGCTTTTTTCAGCCCCAGCGCCGGTTGGTGCCAGAAAAGATTGTCGCGGTTAGCCTCAGGAATCAGCGTAGCAAACCGGTAAACCTTTTTCGATGCCAGGGTGCTTGCCAGCAAGTCAGGTTCGTAATTCAGTTCGCGAAGAATACCCAAAACCTTCCGGCTGGTTTTTTCCGAAACTTCCCCCCGGTTATGCAGTACACGGTCAACCGTCCCGGCCGAAACACCGGCGCGGCGTGCAATATCGGCTATTCTTACGCGGTTGTTATTTTTCATGTGCCAGATAAATTCCGGTTGTCTTCGACTGCAAATGATTATCCCCTGCAAAAAGGTGCTGTTTTCAAAACATAAAAAATCTGCAGTTTTTTTCTCTTCCAATTGCAAAGAAAAGAAAATAATTCCTAATTTCGTGTGCGCACACGGAAATTTTTTAATCACCCTCAAAAAACCATCATGCAATTAGGAAAATACTCATTTGGAACCGGCGATCGCTTTTCCATGCAGGGCGAAGCGCAGCTTAGGGCTATGCTTAAAGCAGCCGAACATGGAGTAGCAATTTGTCCGGTCTGGAACAAGTCGAACCGCGAGCACAAGCTCATTGGCTCAAATCCCGGAAGTACCCGCCTGGCTGCCGACAGAGCCGTTGAAGCCCTGCAGTGGAAAAATCCTTATTTTGTAGATGCCGACCACATCAACCTGAGTAATGTGGATTTCTTTATGCCGCATTGCAACTTTTTTACCATCGATGTGGCCGACTACATTGGTCAACCTGCCGAAGCGGCTCACCTAAAAGCTTTTATTGAAAAGAACAAAAGGTTCGCTGGTAAACTGCACATTCCCGGAATCGGGGAGGAGTTTGAAGTTTCTGAAGCAAGGCTCAGGGCAATTGGGCAGAAATTCCTTACGGCCATTAGTCATGCCGGAAGAATTTACCGGCATATACTTCACAACAAAGTGAACGGGCCATTTGTAACGGAAGTTTCGATGGACGAAGTTCAGGACGCCCAATCGCCGGTCGAGATGTTCTTCATCTTGTCAATGATAGCAGCCGAAGGCATTCCGGCTAACACCATTGCTCCAAAGTTTACCGGGAGGTTCAACAAGGGGGTTGATTATGTTGGCAATCTGGAGCAGTTCGAAAAGGAATTTGAGCAGGATTTGCTGGTTATAGATTATGCCGTAAAGGTGTTTGGTTTGCCTGAGGGTTTGAAATTGAGCGTACACAGCGGAAGCGACAAGTTCGGCCTGTATCCAATCATCGGACGTTTAATCAAAAAGTACGATAAAGGCATTCACATCAAAACAGCAGGCACCACATGGCTCGAGGAGGTTATTGGCCTGGCCCTGGCCGGTGGCGAGGCCCTCGACATGGTGAAAAGGATTTATGCAGGAGCTATTAGCCGTTTCGATGAGCTTACTGCTCCTTATGCCACGGTAATCGACATAAGAAAGGAAAATCTTCCAACCCCTGCAGCGGTAAATGCCTGGAGCGGACAACAGTTAGCCGATGCCCTGCGCCATATACCCGGCCATCAGGCCTATAATCCCGATATGCGACAATTGCTGCATGTAGCCTTTAAACTGGCTGCACAGGAGGGTGCTGAATATTTAAGATTGCTCGAGAAGCACAAGGAACTGGTCGGAAGCCAGGTTACGGAAAATATTTTCGACCGCCACATAAAACGCATATTTTTCATTTAACAATTGATTCCTCTGTTGAAAAAAGACCTTTAAAATTCGTATGTATGAAAGCATTTATGGACGACAATTTTCTGCTCGAAAACAAGGCCGCAGAAGAATTGTATCACCGGTTTGCCAAGCCCATGCCCATTATAGATTATCATTGTCATTTGCCCCCGGCCGAGATAGGTTCCGACCGGAAATTTGAGAACCTGACCAAGATCTGGCTCGACGGCGACCATTACAAATGGCGGGCTATGCGCGCCAATGGTGTTGACGAGGAATTCTGCACCGGACAGGCTCCCGACTTTGCAAAGTTCGAAAATTGGGCTGCCACTGTGCCACACACTTTACGCAACCCATTGTATCACTGGACCCACATGGAGTTGCAAAGGCCGTTTGGCATAAAAAAACTGTTGAATCCTGACACAGCCCGCGAGATATACGACAAGGCAACCGACATGTTGCAGGCTCCCGGATTTTCGGCTCGCAGCATCATGCAAAAGATGAATGTGGAAGTGGTATGTACCACCGATGACCCCATCGACAGCCTCGAACACCACAAAAAAGTTCGGGTTGAAAGGTTCGGGATCAAAGTGCTGCCTACCTGGAGACCCGACCGTGCCATGATGGTCGAAAACACTACAGCCTTCAACTTGTATGTTGACCAACTCGAAAAAGCATCGAATACCACTGCCGGTAGCTTCAATCAGTTTCTCGATGCCCTCAAAAAACGCCATGATTTTTTTCAAGAACAGGGTTGCCGGCTTTCGGATCACGGGCTAGAAACCATTTATGCCGAAGACTTTACCGATGCTGAAATCCATAAACTTTATGAGCGCCTCCGCCGGCGTGAAACTCTTGTGGATGTGGAGGTGCGGAAATTCAAATCGGCCATGTTGTATTACCTTGCGCTGCTTGATCATGAAAAAGGTTGGGTGCAGCAGTTTCACCTGGGCGCTTTGCGCAACAATTCGAGCCGCATGTTCAGGAACATTGGCGCCGACAAAGGTTTCGACTCCATTGGCGATTTCGAAATTGGAAAACCCCTTTCGCGTTTTCTCGACAGGCTCGACTCCGACAATCGTCTGGCAAAAACCATCCTCTACAACCTGAATCCCCGCGACAACGAGCTGATTGCCACCATGTGCGGAAATTTCAACGACGGATCGGTAGCCGGAAAGATGCAGTTTGGCAGCGGATGGTGGTTTCTCGACCAGAAAGACGGCATGATCAAGCAGATCAACGCCCTGTCGAGCCTCGGCCTACTGAGCCGGTTTGTAGGAATGCTTACCGATTCGCGCAGCTTCCTGTCGTACCCGCGGCACGACTATTTCAGGCGTATACTCTGCAACCTGTTGGGAACGGACATGACAAACGGCGAAATACCTGATGATATGGATCTGGTAGGCAACATGGTTTCCGACATCTGCTACCATAACGCAAAAAGGTACTTTGGCTTCTGAGCCGGAAAAGCAACCAACAGGTGCATATTATTCGGAAAGTCTGGCTGCAAAATGGCTAAATTTGCCGCATGATCATTATTGGCAATACCCTTATATCCGACGAGATTTATACCGAAAGGTTTGTATGCGATCTGAAGGCCTGCATGGGTGCCTGCTGTGTTGAAGGCGACCTTGGAGCGCCCCTTACAAAGGAGGAAACCGGCATCCTGGAGGAGGTTTACCCAAGGGTAAAACCATTTCTCCTTGAAAGCAGCATAGTAGCAATCGAATCAAGTGGCTTTTGGGTGAAAGGTCTTGACGGCGACCCCTATACGCCCCTGGTTGACGCAGGGCGGTGTGCATACGCATATTTCGACGAGAATATAGCCTGCTGTGCTTTTGAGAAAGCCTGGGAAAAAGGCCTGACAGATTTTCAAAAACCGGTTTCCTGCCACCTGTACCCCATCCGCCTCACCCATTATAAGGATTACGACGCCTTGAATTACCACCATTGGCACGTCTGTGAAGGTGCAATAAAGCGCGGCAACGAACTCAATGTGCCGGTCTTCCGCTTCCTTAAAGAGGCCCTGGTTCGCAAATACGGGCAGGAGTGGTACGACGAACTGGATGCCTATATTAAAATGGCTTTTGAAAATAATCCTGGAAGATAGCATACACAACTTGCAGCATACACCTACAATTTAATTACTTCCCTGTGGACAGGTCGCGACCTGTCCTTACTGACTATTATTTACTCTCAGAAACAAACCGAAATCGATATTCCAAAAATTGAACCGCTGCCTGGGGTCTGATATTTCTTCTACAACCTGGTTTTCGTGAGTCCAGTTGTAGGTAATCCTGGTATAATTCAGGATGCGGCGCGAAATCAAATAATTTGACTGTATCTGGATTCCCATTGTTGAATTTCCCCAATTGAGCACATCTAAGGCCAAACGTAACTCGGGAAACATAAAAAACTGTTTGTTATACTGTGTCTCATACCTTACAATTCGACGAAAGTTCGAATTGATCATCTCCTGATATATTTCGTTAGTGAACGGCACAAAGCCCGAAAAGCCCAAATTAAATCTCAGATTGGCAAAAAATCTGCCAACTTCGAATTTTAGCACAGGCGCCACTTTCCAGCCCATGTCGAAAACATTCTTTTGATTGTGAAAAAAGCGTGCAGAGTGGAATTGGTCATCCATGGTATTGTGAAAATTTTCGTAATCACTTATAAAAAAAGGGTTTGCAAACAGCCCCATGCTTAATCCAAGAAAATTATTCCAATAATACTGAACAGAAAGATTCCCGCCGGTAGGAAAAATGTCGTCGTTCGAAAAGACCTTAAATTCCACCTCCAGGCCATTCCTTAATTGTAGGTGTGTGGAAAAGCCCATGTACAATATGCCATCGATATACCCATTGTCAAGGAAACTCATATAGTTGACAAAATTAAGATTCTGCCCGGCGGGTAAATTCTCAATTTTCAAATCTCTCTGGCCAAAAAACCCACTGATGCTATACCTCTCAATAAATGGGGTCTGGGAAAAAACGCCAAGGCTTGATAAACCAAAAAGAAGAACGAAAAGTAATCTGGTCATGGCTATATCAATTTGGCGTTATGGTGATAACCCTGGTGGTATCAATCAGCGAACTTCCATCCGAAAATGCAACTTGTATTACAAATCGGGCAGTAGAATTTTCAATCCTTTCCCTAAGATAAAGCCTAAATTCACTGTAAGGTCTGGACTGAAATTCGTGATGTAGAAAACGAACCCTGAAGTTTGCCTGATTTTCAATGAAATCATTCAGCTTCACGAAAAGAAATCCGCCTTCATCTAGTCCATAAAAACCGGCAGAAACATCAGAAAGGGCAGGAAAAGCAGTGGAAATATGGTGCAGGGTTTTAATCTGAATACCGGTAATAATCTGATTTGGCACTGGAAAATATGGATCTTCGCAAGAAAGTCCATAGGCTCTGGGAAAACCAAAATGGGCTAATCTTCTTTCTCTCCATGGTTCCCATGGGACTGTATCCGACAATCTTATTCTGACAGAAACCTCGCCCGGAAAAGTAATTTCCGGCACAAAAGTTTCCATCCCGGTATAATTGAAAGGTACCGGTTGCGGGTCAGAGCAAGAACCTATACAGAACTCCAATAGCAGCAAAGGAGTTAACATTACGAGTATATTCCTGATTTTCATTGTCCAATATTTGTTTATGCTATGGTTGCTGCATATTAAATAATTATCACGGGGGAGAAAGAAATTCCCTTGCTCGTGTAGTTATGCTTATGCTGTTAACATTAGGGGAATAAGCCGGAAACCTTGTATCTCAAACCTACATAAAATTTCTGAAACATGCAAATTGAATTTCTGATTTGCATGGTTTTTTTTCAAAATGCCAGCTGAGCGGGGGAATGAAGTTTATAAGGTTGTCGAGGATGTGGGTTGTTATTGGTACTAAGGTTAAAAATGCGTGCCCGGAAAAACCAATGGCTGAATTGGTAAAATAAGGTTTTTTCTTAAACTTCCTTTGAGTTTCTTTGCAACGATTAACGGAAAAACCCGAAAACATTGCCATTGCCTTTAACCTTAGTATAAAAACGGCAACCCTCACCCTTTGAACCTTATTACCTTATGGTGTTGATTGATTATTGTAAAGTTTTTTGAAAAAAATGCAGTTCAATGTATTATAAGTCAAAACTTTTCATTAGTTTTATATCCGAAAGATAGAGGCTTAAAATACTCTAATAGCCTCATGCGAAGTTGGTTTTGGCTCCTGAATTGGTTGTTTGTTGGTGTTTTAAAATGCCCTTAGCAATGAATTCGATTAGGCCCCATTTTGTAAGAATTTTCAGATTTACTTATGCTGCAACCCCTGCAGGCATTGGTTCCGTAGAGAGAGAGAGAGAGAGAGAGATTTTACCTATAAACATCCCAATCCTTCCATATCGTCCCGGCTGGCCGCATTGTTTTTCAGACCCAAGGTTCCGGCTCGGGATGAGCCCCCGTGATAGTAGAATGGTTTGACGGAGGAGGTTAGCTCAATTTTATTATTTTTTGTACTAATCAACTTATACATGAGTTTCCCGCCTCATTCGAATCAAGCATTTATTAAAAGAACAAAATGCAATTTCATTCTACTTAACTTTAAAACTTCTATCAATGAAAAAGAAAATTTTAAGCCTTGTTGCTGCTTTGTTAATGCTTGCCGGTACTGGTTTTCAGGCGATGGCCTGCATTGGCGTAACTTTAAGTTGCGGAGTTAAATTTGACATTTGCAATTTTGAAGGGACAACTACACAACTGATAAATTCAGTTTTGCATATGAACAATTCCGTATGCGGCACCAGTTTTGAAATGCTTTCAGATTAAGAACAGTCGTGAAAGTACAATGTTAAATTAGTTTGGTTATGGTTGCGAGGCCCGGTATGGGCTTCGCAACCATTTATCAACCTTAAACGGTTCCGAAAAACGGGAAATTTTCATATTTTCCAATTAATCTAAAATAACTTTACCTAAACAAACAACGATGAAACTTTTAATAGCCGCCCTGTGTATTGTCTTTTTTGCATTACCAATGGCAAAACCGCAAAGCGCCGCCCTTGGTTTGAAAAACTTTGAAGCATTGTACAAAGCAACCTATGAAATGAGTTTTCAGCCCGATTCTAACGATGCTCAAAGAAGGGTAACCGGAATAATATGGACACTGTTTGCCAACAATGAATACTCATTTATTGTTAATAACGAATGGTATAAAAGAGACTCAATAGTAACTGCCACTGCAGCTATGGGCGAGGCGTTTGCCCTTGCCAATATAGGCACATTAATGGCAACGGTGCCTCAACCCAGAGCAACGCGCCGTATATTTATTGACAGGCCAAACCGCAGGATTACTAATATAAATACTATTCATGTGCATCATTATGCTTATAATGATCCGCTCGATATTATATCCTGGCAAATAGAGCCTGAAACCCGGTTGATTGGAAATCTGCAAACCCAGAAGGCAAGGGGCAGTTTTGCCGGACGGGATTATATAGCCTGGTTTACAAGGCAGATTCCATTGCCGCTGGGGCCTCACAAATTCAATGGCTTGCCGGGTTTAATCGTCGAAATAGAAGACACCCGGCAGCATTACCGCTGGGAGCTGATTGATTTTAAACCTACTCGACAGCATGTACGAGTATTGCCGGCTGACCCTGTTGAAGCAACTACATGGCATGATTTCCGGACAAAGCAGCGCAAGTTTCAAAGCGATCCAGTACCTTTTTTTGAAGCGATGGGTTTTGTTTTCCCCGAAGAAGCCCGTAGAATGATGAGAGAAAATGCAAGGCTGCAACGAGAAAGGTCTAATAACCGAATTGAGCTTAGAAGAGATTAAGACAAGTTGAATGAGAATTATAATTGTAATTACAGGATTGTTGCTTGCCATGCCCGTCTATTCGTTTGCACAAACACGAATTGGCGGGCGGGTTCTCGGGGAGGGCAGAGAACCAATTGCTGGTGCCGGCATTACGGCTGCCATGGAATCGGACGGTGCGGTAAAAACATTTACTTTTTCCGACAGGTACGGGAACTTCAGCCTTGCCATAAATTTTGAGGCCGACACGGTAATACTGACTGTATCGCAAATGGGATATGAAAACCAGATGCGCAAAATTGCCAATCGAAGCCAGGAGGTCGAATTTATCCTTTCGAAAAAACCCTTTGAGCTTACCGGCGTAGTAGTAAGAGCCCCTGTAATAGAGCGCATTGGCGATACAATTATTTACCATGTTCCTGCCTTTATACGTGAGCAGGACCGTGTAATAGGAGATGTGCTGCGCCGGCTGCCGGGCATTGATGTGCTGTCGGATGGCAGGGTATTGTACCAGGGCAGGCCAATCCTAAAGTATTATATTGAAGGCCTCGACTTATTGGGAGGAAGATACAACCTTGCCAACCAGAACCTGCCGGCCAGAGCGGTTTCGCAGGTTCAGATCATAGAGAACCATCAGCCAATAAGAATTCTTGAAGAACGGGTTTTTTCCGACCAGGCTTCCCTAAACATAAGGCTAAACAGAGATGTAACATGGACGGGTACAGCACGGTTGGGGTCGGGTATAGCGCCCGCCTTATGGGATGTTTCGGCCACTCCAATGCTGTTTACCAGAAACAATCAGATGCTGTTGTCATACCAGACCAATAATACCGGCGAAAATGTGGCCAGCGAACTAAATGTGCTTACCATCGAAGCCCTCATCGACAGGGCTCATACTCTTTTTGAGAAAAACGAATGGGTTCATGTTCAGACACTGCCAAGACCAGGCTTGTCGGAACGTGCATGGTTAGACAATAATTCGCACCTCGTAACGGCCAACTACCTCAGGAGGCTGGGAAGAGATTTTGAACTCAGGCTGAACACATCTTACCTTAATGATATTCAAAGCCAGGAGGGTAGCGCCTTTTCGCAAATTTTCACACCAGCCGATACCATTTCCTTTTTTCAGAATGTAAACAATAAAATGCGCGACCATTCGCTCGAAAACAAGCTAACGATGACACGCAATATTCCCCGTAAATATTTAAGAAACGAATTGGAAATAAACACCGGTTGGGACACCAGGATGGGTTTTGTGAATGAGGGCATGGATGGGTTGTTGAATGTGCGGCAGGAAGTAAAAAGTCCGGAGGCCTCGGTAAGCAACCGGTTTAGAACCATGCTGCCGGTAGGCGACCACATCGTGGCTTTAAGGTCATACACTTCCTATATTAATACTTCACAGTCGCTGCATGTGCGCCCCGGAGCATTCGCAGGTTTATTGAACAATGCCGTGCCGTATGATGCTTTACACCAGGATGTAAACCTGGCGGGGTTTTTTACCCACAATTCCATAAGCACAACCTTGGCATATAATATATTTTCATTCACGCCCTCCATCGGATTTCTAATGCGCAACAGAGAACTAGGTACTGGCATGGTTAGATGGGTGGGTGGAAACACCGAACCACTTGGCTCAGAGTTTGCTAATGATCTGGAGTTTAACCAAACATCAACCTATGCTTCGCTGCAAAGCCAGTTCAGATATAGGGCCTGGCGTGTAGAGGCTTCCGGCCGGCTTGTTTTGAATCAATTCGGGATTCATAACCTGGGGCATTACCGCTCTGCTCCTGTAAGGAGAACAGACTTTGAGCCTTCACTGTCTGTTCATAAGGACATAAACCCACGATGGAGGATTTCGTCCTTTTTAAGTGCGGGCAACACTTACGGAACTATTGACCAGCTTTACGAGGGTTTTATTTTAACACATTACAGGCAACTACAACGCAACATCGCAGAGTTTCTTGAGCAAAGCGCTCAAAGCTTCAGGCTTAGCGGTGATTACAGAAATCCGCTTCTGGCACGATTCTTCAATTTGGCTTATGCTTACTCCCGTACCCACAGCAACCTTATTTTTTCACATGAGATCGACCCTTCGGGAAATACGCTTATACAAACTCATCAACGGCCAAATACCCGCCACACACATCAGGTCAATTTCCGTTGGAGCAGGCATTTGCGTGATCTAAGAACCAATATCACCCTGAATCCCAACTATTTTTTGACGACCCAGGAATTCAAAATCAATGATGATTTTGTAAATATACAAAGCCACAATTTGCAGGCAAACGCCCGCCTCGAAAAGGAAATATTCACCTGGTTTGATGCAATGTACAGCGCCAGCATTGGGATAGGAATGACAGAAATCGGAAAAATTCACAACCAGCGGTTCAGCGTCCAGTCGCATAAATTACATCTCAATCTGTTCCCTGCAACAAATCACAGGTTCAACCTTGATATGGAATACTACCGGAGTATTTTACAGGAAAATGAAAACAGTTGTATGTTGTTCAACATGTCGTACAATTTTAAATTGCCGCAACGCAGAATTGAGTTGTATCTGGCATGGAATAATATTTTGAACAACCGAAATTTTCATACGGTAATAAGCAGCCAGTATTCAATTATCAGCCGAAGCTATCTTCTCAGGCCATCGCAATTGCAGGTTGGTTTAAGATTTTCATTACAGTAAAGGGACAAGTCGCGCCCTGTCCCTACGGGAGTTTGCAAATTCGTCTATCAATGCGATGGTTTGTTGAAATGGCATTTTTTTATTATGTTTGCCTTGAAATAAAAACAAAAAACAAGATGATTTTTGCCCAAAACAATATGGCTAATTCCAATACCTTCAATTCGAATAATAACGCATTGAAACGGGAAGGCCATTGTTGTTGGTGAAAACAGCATAATTTTAACAGGTGGCCTTCCGGATTTGGGAGGCTTTTTTGTTTTTAATGATTGTCATAAACAGAATCAACCATGAGCAAACTAAAACTGCCTGCCGGCTACAAGCCGGCCATTGATGTGCTGAACACCGAAAAGGCCATCAAAAAACTTAAGGATTATTTCGAGGTGGCTATGGCCGATGAGCTTTGTCTGCAACGGGTTACAGCACCATTGATGGTTTTTCCGGGCACGGGTATAAACGACGACCTGAATGGTTCTGAGCCACCTGTTTCGTTCGACATCAAAGACCTTCATGGACGGCGTGTGGAGGTGGTGCAGTCGCTTGCCAAGTGGAAAAGGATGAAATTAGCCGCGCTGCAATTGGAGGCCGGCCGGGGGATTTATACCGATATGAATGCCCTTCGCCCCAACGAGGAGCTTACCAACCTGCATTCGATCTATGTGGATCAGTGGGATTGGGAGCTTACTATTGGTATCGAAGACCGCAACATCGATTTTCTGAAACGTACGGTAAAGAAAATCTTTCGCGTGTTCAAACGGGCCGAAGAGCATATTTCAAAGGAGTATCCGGCGCTGAAAAAGCGGCTGCCCGACTATATCACCTTTATTCATGCCGAAGAATTGCGGGCTGCATTCCCCCAACTTTCGCCTAAAGAGCGTGAAGACCGGATCGCCCTTAAGCACGGAGCGGTTTTTATTATCGGGGTAGGGGGCAGGCTGGCCGATGGCAGCATACACGACGGGCGGGCTGCCGACTACGACGACTGGACTACAGAAACCGCACCCGGATTTCGCGGGTTGAACGGCGATATTCTTTTCTGGCATCCTGAACTGGAA
>DATIKH010000015.1:0-6086 GCA_035477775.1 Bacteroidales bacterium
AATGACTGGTCAGCCTGGACCAGTAGTACGTCCATTACCTACCATAGGCTTCCGCCGGGTAATTACATTTTTTATGTGCGGTCCATTGACAATTCCGGCATATATACGCCTTTCTCGCAGGTTTCATTCCGCATTAGGGCACCTTGGTTTCTATCGGTTTATGCATACTTTTTTTATGCTTTGGCAGTGTTTGTGGTATCCTGGCTTCTCCGCTTAAGGTTCCTTCGAAGTCAATTCAAGAAAAAAGAAGAAGAGTTAAAGGCTCAGCAACTGGAAGCCCTCAGACAAAAGGAATATGCCGAGAATGAACTGATCACCTTGGCGAATGAAAAACTCCAGGCTGAAGTCGAATTTAAAAATGCCCAATTGGCAAACAGCACCATGGCAATTATCAGAAAGAACGAACTTCTGGGCGACATTCAGAAAGAACTTGCCCTGCAAAAAGAAGAACTTGGCCGTACTGTTCCGAAAAAATATTTTGCTCGCCTGCAAAAGTTAATTGACAGCAGTTTTCAAAGCGATCAGGACTGGGAACAGTTTGAAAAACTGTTTTACCAGGCTCACGAGAATTTTTTCCAACGGCTCAAAAGCCAGTATCCCGACCTTACACCAAGTGACCTGAGGCTTTGTGCCTACCTCAGGCTAAACCTTTCGACAAAAGAAATAGCCCCTTTGCTCAATATATCGGTACGCGGTGTTGAAGAAAGGCGATACCGGCTCAGAAAAAGAATGAATTTATCGCTAGACCAGAACCTTACAGAGTACATTTTGGCATTCTGAAAAATTTTATTATCTTCGAATTCAACAGAAATACGTTCTGATTGTTAAACTTTTTGAAAAAATTTGTTTAATACCAAGCACCACTAATTCAATACGTTAAATCGTTAATTGAATACATCGCGTAGGAAATGCGTAGGTACCTATTTTACCTACTTTTTGTATGAAGTATATGTGTGGGTATAAATAATTTGCATTTCCCTCAGGTGGTAGCATACCTTGCACTCAAATTCCGAACCTGTTTTTCGTAACCTATAGAATAACAGCTACACTTGACCCACAATATGTAAACGCAAACATTATAATTAAGCCTATGGAGCATTCTTGTTTTAAGCAAATTAAAAGGCATCTTTTTCTATTTTTTGCCTTGCTAGTGCTTGCATTCAATGCCAACGGGCAACGAATTGTAAGGGGCACTGTTACTTCTGCCACCACACGTGAAACCCTTCCCGGAGTAAACGTGATTATCCAGGGTACAACAAAAGGTACAGTAACCGACATTGACGGCAACTTTCAATTGGAGATTTTGCCCGATGAACAAGTGCTGGTTTTTTCTTTTGTTGGATTCGATTTGCAGGAA
Organism: Bacteroidales bacterium; assembly: GCA_035477775.1. Classification (GTDB taxonomy): domain Bacteria; phylum Bacteroidota; class Bacteroidia; order Bacteroidales; family UBA7960; genus UBA7960. The sequence continues at coordinate 1,358 of DATIKH010000015.1, forward strand.
GTGGTAATTGCAAACCAAACAGTTTTTCAGATTGCACTCAACCCAACAATTACTGCCCTTGACGAGGTAGTGGTAATCGGTTATGGCACTCAGCGTGTACGCGACCTTACTGCACCTATTATCCGGGTTACTGGCGAAGACCTTTCACGGCAAACCACGGCCAATGCGCTTCAGGCATTGCAAGGTAAAGCAGCGGGCGTACATATAATACAAAGCGGGGTTCCCGGACGCGGGCCTGCAGTACGAATCAGAGGTCTTGGATCGATAGGCGATTTTGCAAATCCCCTTTTTGTTGTTGATGGCGTTTTTGTTGACAATATAGATTTTATCAGCCCTTCCGACATCGAAGACATTACCATTCTGAAAGATGCCTCGGCAGCTGCAATATTTGGGGTAAGGGCGGCTAACGGTGTAATTTTGGTTACGACCCGCAGGGGACGTATCGACCGCCCTTCGGTAAGCTACGAAGGCACCTTAGGCTTTCAAATTCCAGTAAACATTATGCCGCTTGCCTCGCGCGAGCAATACATTGAAGTGTTCAATGAAGCAAATGCAAACCTGCCTGGTTTTGTGCCGAAAAATCCTGCGGATTTCCCGGCCTCAACAGATTGGTATCGCGAGTTGGTCAGGATTGCTCCAATGAGCAATCATACTTTCGATATTTCAGGCGTAAACCAAAACACGAATTATTCCATTGGAGGAAGTTATCTGTACCAGGAAGGAATCATGAGCATTGACAACCACTTTCAACGGTTCAATTTCCGGGCAAGGTTAGACCAGACTGTAAATGAGTTTGTTAAAATTGGAGTGAATTCCATTATTTCGCGACACGACCAAATTAGCCCCAACGATGGGGCCTTCATGCAGGCCTTTGTTAATCCTCCCGTTTATCCAGTTCGCGACGAAACAAACACCGCTGCTTTTCCAATTAGATTCGGTTCGCCCCAACAATTTGGTTTCGGAAACCAATACGGCAACCCTTTTGCCGCAGCATACTATCCTGAAAACTTTGAAAGGGGCAATCAGTTGATATTTAGCGCTTATGCCGAATTTTACCCAATAAAAGACCGCCTGACCTTCCGTACCTCCTACAACCAGTCGATCTCATCGTTCAACCAGAGGAATTTTACTCCGGCATTTAATGTTGGCGGCTCGCAGGGAGTTCGTACGAGCACCTTAAACAAGGTCTCCGGAAATGCTTCGCGACAAATACTGGACAATCTGCTCACTTACTCCAACGCAATAAATCGCCATACCTTCAGCATACTGCTTGGGCAGTCAACCCGCATTGAGCGCAACGAATTTTTAGGAGGTTCAGCCATCAATGTTGCAGGTATCGACGATCCGTCCAAATACCTTGTAACGGGTTCGGTACGCGACCGAAATGCATGGGATGGAGGCGGACTTTTTCATGGCCTGTCGTTCTTTACCAGGGGAACATACAACTTTGACAACACCTATTTTGCAACGGTTACATTCAGGGCCGACGGAAGTTCAAAATACCAGGAGAAATGGGGCTATTTCCCATCCATAGGGCTGGGCTGGAATCTGACGCGTGAAGATTTTATGAGCAACCAGAACTTATTTAGCCACCTGAAAGCCAGGGCAAGCTGGGGTCTATTGGGCAACGACAACATCCCGGCCAACTCTGAATTCATCATAGGCAGGGCTGGACCTGGAAGTTCCGGCATATTTGGCAACCGTTTGATAGATGGTGTCGGGGCACAAACCGTATTGCAAAACTTCCTAAGGTGGGAAGTGGTAAGTGAATTTAACCTGGGAGTAGATTTTATTGCCCGAAATCCCAATTTATCTGGCGATTTGGATTTTTACCATCGTACCACCCGAAACGTAGTGTTTTTTGTACCTATTGCTACTGGCGGTGGTGTAGCCGAATTGTTGGCAAACAATGGTAGTGTATTGAATGCAGGTGTGGAGTTGATGCTCAACTGGCACGATGAGGTTTCCGACAGACTCAGCTACAGCATTAGTTTCAATGCTGCGGTAAACCACAACAGGGTTTTGGAACTTGACGGGCGCGACTTTATTCCGGGAGCTTTTGTAAGGGGAAATTTTACTACCCGTACCCAGGTTGGCCGGCCCATTGGTTCCTTCTATGGTTTTGAAATAGAAGGGGTGTTCGAATCTGAAGCTCATGCCTTGCGCCACCCTGTAAGCCACCCCATTCCCGACAGGGGATTCTTTATTATACGCGACCAGAACGACGACCAGGTAATTGACGACAACGACAGGGTGTTTCTTGGAAGCCCGAACCCATGGCTTATTTCTGGTGTGAACTTCGGCCTGCAGTACAACAACTTCGATTTCAACTTGTCGCTATACGGACAGGTTGGTAATAAAATCCTAAACGCCAAGCGGATGATGCGCGATATTTTTGCCGATGGCAATTATGACCTCGACTTTGTTCAAAACCGCTGGACACCTGCAAACAGGTCTCAAACATACCCCTCGGCCGAAGCTATGAACTCCTCGGTTACACAGCAGGCAAATGATTTTTTCGTTGAAAATGGCTCATTCATCCGAATCCAAAACATTCAGATAGGCTACACCTTCGAAAATTTCAGATTTATCCCGGGGCTGAGAATTTTTGCTACTGCCCAAAGGCCCTTCTCTTTATTCACTTACAACGGATTTACCCCTGAAATTGCTGGATCACCTATCAGTTCCGGGGTAGATTTTTCGGTGCACCCCATGCAGGCCATCTATTCGGTTGGTTTTAGGGCAAACTTTTAATTTTAGCCAGCTATGAAACATGTAAAATCAATAATATTTCTACTGTCAGTTCTTCTACTCACAAACTGTCAGGAATTTCTGGATATCAGGCCAGAGGGTACCCTTCCCATTACAGGCATTGATTATAGCAAAGCTGAGAATATTTTTCTATCCGTGAGTGCGGCCTATGCCAGTATGCGCAGTTTCGATGCACATGCTTTTGCTTATGTTGGAGCATTTGAGATCACTTCAGATAACGCATATAAGGGTAGTACTCCTGGCGATAACCCTCCTATGATTGAGTTTGATTCCTTCTCCCATACTCCAACCAACCCCCTCGTAAATAGCCTGTGGACAGGATTCTATGATATTGTGAGCGCTTCCAATTTTGCAATTCACCAGATGCCCTTGTTTTATGCAGCTCTGATGAATCCAGCCGACAGGCAATATGCCATGCAGTGCCAGGGAGAAGCAAAAGTAATCAGGGCTTACGCTTATTTCAATCTTACAAGGTTGTTTGGCAGGGTACCTATCATCGACACCATTATGACTCCCACTCAACTGGCTTCAGCCAGGCAAGCTACTACACAAGAACTCTACGCCTTTATTGAAAAAGACCTGCTCGATGCCATTGCGGTGTTGCCAGCAGCCTACCCAAGGGATTGGGCAGGGCGCATAAACCGCTATACCGCTATGGGCATTAAGGCTAAGGTACATATGTATCAGGCAGAATGGGACTCTGTAGCATCACTTACAAACCGGATTATTGCATCAGGGCGCTTCGGCCTGCTGGACAACTTTAGAGAAGTATTCAGCATAGACGGTGAAAACAGTCGCGAGTCTTTGTTCGAAATTCAAAGTTCAACCCTTGGAAACACAATTGGACCTGCAACTTTTCTCGAGTATGCATTTGTTCAGGGTCCACGTGGTAACGCACCAAGCAACATGCAAGGGTGGGGTTTTAACGTTCCCAGCCAGGATTTGATGAACTTCTTTACTGCAAGGGGCGAGGTTATCAGACCGTTCACCACCTTGTTATTCAGGGGTACCAAAACCCCCGAAGGCGACAGCATTATGGTGCGTGTAACCAACCCAGTTTACAACGGAAAAGTTTACACCCCTTCATTTCACAACAATTGGGCTTTTAACGGTTATGGTTTCGACCATAATGTAAGAATCCTGAGATATTCCGACGTTCTTCTCATGCACGCCGAAGCCTTGTTCAACGGAACCTCGGTGCCCCTAACCAGCGGGGTGACTGCCTTAGATGCTGTTAATAAAGTACGTGACAGGGCAGGACTGGCAGATTTGACCGGATTGACCCGCCAGCTTATTTGGGACGAACGCCGGGCAGAGTTGGCCATGGAACAGGATCGCTTTTTCGACCTGGTTCGCACAGGCCAGGCTGCAACAGTTTTAGGACCTTTAGGTTTCAGGGCAGGTACTCACGAAGTGTTTCCCATACCTGCGGCCCAGTTGCAACTTAACCCAAACCTTACGCAAAACTTCGGATACTAATTGATAGTACCTTTTTGTTTAACCACTTAACTCAAATTCTTATGATTAAAAATCTGTTTAAAAGACAAACTGCACTTCTGCTTGGAATGCTTTTAGTTCCAGCATTGGTGTTTACCTCATGCGGCGATGAAGACGAAAATGGCGTTGGTGGGCGCATTGACCCCAATACCATTGCCACTACCGACCTTGTTGCCCACTGGACATTCGATGGAACAGGAATTGAAAGGATCGGCAACATTGCTCCTACTGCCAGCCCGGGTGTTACCTATGTAGCCGCACGTCGCAATCAGGGCTTTCAAGGCGCTGCAAATGCACACCTTTCGTATGCGCTACCCGCAGGAAGCCCGCTGAGAAACCTGACTTCCTTTACTGTTTCATTCTGGCTAAGGTCGCCTAGGGTTACCGGCGATCCGGTTCATACAATCTTCGAAATAGGCCGAAGTGATGACCTGTTTTGGGGCAATCTAAAAATCCATTT
>DATIKH010000016.1:0-11162 GCA_035477775.1 Bacteroidales bacterium
CTGGGTGTGTAAAAACTGTTGGCGCCAAAGGCTTTGTTGTTGAAGCCTGCCTGCACATCCCATAAGAGTCGCTCGCCGGGAAGGTTTGCCCGATAGAACAGGTGCATATTCCTGAAATCGGTGTTGGGGATATAACCCCCGGATCCTGACCGGCTGATGGAAAGGTGGTGGCCTACATTGCCCGTAGCAAATCCACCGGAAACCCCACCCACAAAATAACCGTATTCGCCCGCGGTGAGGTTTGCCCTGAACAGGGGCTCGCCCGGCGCACGGGTAATGATGTTTATGGCGCCATTAAAAGCATTGGGCCCGAAAATCCTTGCTCCCGGACCCGACAATACTTCTATTCGCTCTACACTCTGAAGATCGACCGGCAGGTTCAGTTTGTGATGGCCGGTTTGCGGATCGCTGATATTGATCCCATTGAGGAGTATCAGCGTTTGGTCGAAGGTGCCGCCCCTGATCCCAATATCGGACTGAATGCCCTTGGGGCCTCGGGTTCTGACATCAACCCCTCTTACTTTTTGAAGCAATGAGGGGATGCCGGCATTGACCGACCGCTCTATTTCTGTGCGGGAGATCACCTGCACTACCCTCATCAGCTCCGATTGCACCACCGGCACCCGGCCGGCGCTTACTACAACCTCTTCGAGCTCCACTTCCCGTACCGACTCCACAACAGCAACGGTATCGCTGCCTTTTTGTGCCAATGCCGGTTGAAGAATCATAGAGCATCCCAGCCACAAAACCCCGATGCGAACCTCACGGCTCAGGCTGTTGAAGGCAGCATAAGCCTTCCTTGTCCAGCGCTTAAAGGTCAATGGCGAAGAGATTGCATTTTTAAACAAACAAAGCATAATGGATAGTTTTAGTTAAACAATCCGCAAAACTAAAACTTTTCGACTACTCTAAGCGGGTTTTAATCTTTCGTAAACAGGCATTACTATGAGCATCATCCCAAGGAAAAACACCGAATCTTCTATCGGTATGGTACCCAGGCGGATACCCAGATTGTGGGCATCATCGTAGCTTACCACAGGAACACCGGTAAGAATGCCATTTACAATACCAAAAGGAATGAGTGAAATGAGGAAAGTAACATAAAAATGACTCAACCAGGTTTTGTGGCTTCCCAAAAACGGTTGAATCACAAAGAGCATACCCGCAGTGAGCATGACCACCACGGTATAAACCCTGTCGTAAAACTCAATTCCAATGATTATCAGAAAAGTGCCCACCACAAATGCCAGGTACTTTGCAAGCCGTGGGAAACTTATTTTCGGTAGGAAATATTTCAGAACCTCATACACAAACACAACGCAATAGGGAATCACGATAAAGAACAGCCATTCCTCAAATGGCAGGTCGAGCACATAAAACCCCAATACCCTGTCGGGGGCAAAACTCCATATTTCGTTGCGGGTAAACACGATGTCCCAGGGTATGTAAACCAACATCATCGCAGCGATACCGGCAAAAAGAGCACCCCAATATTTTTTGAAATGGATACGGGGTTCAAAACTTCTTAAAAGCGGTACGGAAAGACTTGCCAACAAAAGCAGGAAATAGGTCCACTGTTCCATGAATAATAGAATTTGGATGAATTGCTACAATTTCACATTTTGCAAAAGAAACAAATTGGCCTGTATAATGTTTAAACATTGCACTGAAACATAAAACAAAAGAAGTTTGCAATGTATTTAACTAACCACTTTTGACCATGGGAGTGATTATAGCCGTTGTAGTGATATTGGCCTGGGCAGGTCATTTGGCCTATGCCTTGCTTTATGTGGAGCCGGTCTTATCCAACCCCTGGATGTATTTTCATATTATTGTACAGGGCTACCTTTACACTGGCCTTTTTATAACAGCACACGATGCCATGCACGCCAATATTCACCCTTCAAAGCAGGTAAATACAGTTTTAGGAACCCTTTCGGTTGCGCTATTTGCCGGGATGTCGTACAAAAGATTGCTGAAAAATCACAAGCTGCATCATTTGCACCCGGCCACAGAGAACGATCCGGACTTTTATGTGAAATCTCAAAATTTTTGGGTATGGCTGGTGGTTTTCTTTATGCGCTACCTTACCGTTTTTCAAATTGTAATCATGGCCGTAAAATACAATCTCCTGGTGCATGTTTTCAACCTTGAGCCCATCGGGGTATGGGTTTTCTGGGCATTGGCAGCCGTACTGGGATCGTTGCAACTTTTTGGCGTTGGGGTTTACTGGCCTCATAAATTGCCCCACACCCCCGACATGGGGATTCATAAAGCCCGCACGCAGCCAAAGAACCATCTTTGGGCAATGCTGAGTTGTTACTTTTTTGGATACCACCTGGAGCACCACAACAATCCCCGGATTGCCTGGTGGCAGTTGTTTAAATCAAAACCATAGAAGATTACACCAACCGATCGGCATAATGGAATATTGCCGGCAGCCCGCCCGTGTGCCAGAAAAGAACTTTTGATTTCGGTTCCAGCAGGTCTTGACGCATCATATCGGTCATGGCAAAATATGCCCTGGCAGTATAAACCGGATCAAGCAAAATCCCCTCGGTTTTCGCCAATTCGTGAATGGCAATTTTTTCGCCTTCGGTCATGACCCCATAACCTGCTTCGCCATATTCTTTTATAAGGCCGGCATCTTGAGGGTTGTACAATTTTTCAAGTCCTTCCCTGATACAGCCCTCATAACACATGGACAATACTTTTTCCTCGAGGCTTGGACCTGTATTGTCAAGCTTCTCTACGCAAACCGGCATGAGTTGGGTGTTTAACCCGTATTTCCATTTGCCCAGGAGCATTCCTGCCTGGGTACCTCCAGAGCTGGAGGCAAAAAACACATAATCGAAATTCACCCCCAATGCTTTTTGCTGCAGTTTCAATTCACCAATAGCGTCAACATATCCCCGCATGCCGGTTTTATTGGAGCCACCCACCGGAATGATGTATGGATTTCGGCCTTCTAACCTGATTTTTTTAGAGACTTCGGTCATCATTTCGTCGGGATGGGTATTTCCGGCGTAATATATATGGGCGCCAAGAAGTTTCGACAACAGCAGGTTGCCGTTTGGCGCTCCTGGGTCATCACCCCGCAATACCAGATGGCACTCAAGTCCCGCTACGGCGCAGGCTGCGGCAGTTTGCCTGCAGTGGTTGGATTGTTGTGCTCCGGTGGTAACAATCGCATTGTATCCAAAGTCAATAGCTTCGGCCAACAGGTATTCGAGCTTGCGGGTTTTGTTTCCGCCGGAAGCCAATCCTGTTTGGTCATCGCGCTTGATGAAAATTTCGTATGGCTTATAAATGCCGGATAAACGCTCCAGTTTGTGCAACGGAGTCGGAAAAAACCCTAAAGACAATCTGTTTTTCACGTTTGATCTTTTGAATTAACCTCAACTACTCAAACAATGGACCCTAATTTTGGTTTTTAAAGAGAACCCTGCTAAACGATAGTACATCATAATTTTGCAAGGCATTCCTTAAGACTATCGCGCCAGTAAGGAATTTCAAGGCCAAATTCACTCTTGAACCGGGCTTTATTCAGCACACTATAATGTGGTCGCTGGGCAGCCTGCGAAAAATCTTTCGACAATATCGGGGTGATCTTACATGGCAGTCCTTTAATGTCGGCAATGGACTGGGCCAGGTCATACCAACTTGCTACTCCTTCGTTGCTGTAATTATAAATTTCTCCGCGGCTCCTTGAGGGGATTTTCGGGAGGATTTCCAGGATGGCTTTTGCCAGGTCGCGGGCATAGGTGGGCGATCCAATCTGGTCGCATACCACTTTGATTTCCTTTTCCGACTTGCATTTGTTCAGGATGGTCTTTACGAAGTTATGGCCAAAATGTGAGTAAAGCCAGGATGTACGGATAATTATCGCCCTTTTGGCATTGAACATCACCTCTACTTCACCATCCAGTTTTGTTTTTCCATAAATTGTTTTCGGGTTGGCAGTGTCGTTCTCGGTGTAGGGTTTAAAATTTTTTCCGTCGAAAACATAATCGGTTGAAACATGAATTAGCAGCGCATTGTATTCGGAACACGCTTCGGCTAAAATTTTGACAGCACCGGAGTTAAGAAGGGCTGCATTCCCTTTGTCTTGTTCTGCCTTGTCAACCTGGGTGTAGGCAGCACAATTTATCACAGCCTCTATTTGGTTGCCTTTCATGTATTTACCTACTTTTTCTGCATTGGTAACGTCAAGTTCCGGCAAGTCGGTAAAGAAAAAGCGGTTTTGACCATAACCCGCAGCCAGGTCCTTGATTTCGGAGCCCAACTGGCCATTGCTTCCTGTGATAAGAATATTCATTACGCCAAGTTTACAGGTTTAATACTGACCGGAAATAACCAATAGTTTTTTTCAGGCCATCTTCCAATTGCGTTTGTGGTTCCCAGCCGAGGGTGCTTTTGGCCAAGGTGATATCGGGTTGCCGCTGCATCGGGTCGTCCTGAGGCAGGGGCATGTATGCGATTTTCGACTTTGAGCCGGTGAGTTTCAGTACCAGTTCGGCCAATTGCAACATGGTAAATTCATTTGGGTTTCCAAGGTTTATGGGGCCGGTTACCTCGATGGGAGATTCCATCAGGGCCACCAAAGCTTTTACAAGGTCGTCGACATAGCAAAAACTCCGGGTTTGCATCCCATTGCCAAAAATAGTAATGTCTTCGCCTTTCAGTGCCTGAACGATAAAATTGGAAACTACGCGTCCATCGTTGGGGTGCATCCGGGGGCCATAGGTATTGAAAATCCGCGCTATTTTAATATTGACCCCGTTTTGCCTGTGGTAATTCACAAAGAGCGCTTCGGCACAGCGCTTACCCTCGTCGTAGCATGCACGGGGACCAATCGGATTTACATTGCCCCAGTACTGTTCGGGCTGAGGGTGAATTTCAGGATCGCCATACACTTCGCTTGTTGATGCTTGCAACACTTTGGCCTTCAGCCGCTTTGCGAGCCCCAACATGTTGATGGCGCCCATTACCGAAGTCTTGATGGTTTTTATTCCATTGTACTGGTAATGAATTGGGGAGGCTGGACAAGCCAGGTTGTAAATCTCGTCGGCTTCAATAAAAAAGGGTACGATAATGTCGTGTCGTATCAGTTCGAAATACGGGTTATCCAATAAGTGAACGATGTTTTCTTTTTTTCCGGTAAAGAAATTGTCCAGGCAATATACTTCGTGTCCCTGGTTGAGCAGGGTTTCGCATAGGTGCGATCCCAAAAAGCCGGCGCCTCCGGTTACCAAAATCCTTTTTTTCATTATAAGCACAATAAAAATGTTAAACCCTGAAAATCGCCATAAAAAAACCACGATCGAATCGGTGGCAACAGGCCGAAAGTGTTATGAACAAACCAATCCCATGTTTGACAAAACAGACCAATGGCTTCGCCAATGGTCAGAGGCAAATATATTGCTAATTTTTGAAACCATGCATTCGCAAACTTCTGGTCTGTCCAAAGTTCTCTTTGTGGCAAAAGGAGTTGCTACTGGTCAGGAAACAAAATATTTCCATTAATTTTGAATACCCCAAAGCAACCAACTCCAACCAGTTATGCCTCAATCAAGAATAGCTCGCGAAATACTCGATCCGACCCGGAAGGCGCTATTTATAAATCTCGACGACAGCATTTTCGGTTCCTTCGCCGAAATTGGCGCCGGACAAGAGGTTGCCCGCCTCTTTTTCAGGTCGGGCGGTGCTTCCGGTACCGTAGCCCGCACCATATCGGCTTACGACATGCAGTTCAGTAATTCGGTTTACGGCAAATGCCCCGGCGGGCGCTATGTTTCGGAGCAACGCCTCATGCAAATGCTCGACATCGAATACAAGAGCCTTCAGGATCTGCTCTCCGAAAAGCGCGGAGAGCATACCCGGTTCTTCGCATTTGCCAATACGGTGACCACCCTCAGTTTTAAGAAGGATAACGATCCGCATGGTTATCTGGGAGTGCGTTTTCAACTCAATCCGGGCGAACCGCCCAACGAAGTGGTGCTGCATGTGCGCCTGCTCGAAAACGACAGCCTGTTGCAACAACAAAGCATTGGCATCTTAGGGGTAAACCTGATCTATGCCTGCTATCATAATTACCAGAATCCGAATGGATTCCTGAGGTCGCTCCTGGAGTCCATTTCCGACGACCGTATCGAAATCGACATGGTGCGCATGAGCGGCCCCGACCTCAACTATGTCGATAACCGCCTGTTGGCTGTGCAGTTAGTCAAAAATGGCATGACCAATGTTACCATGTTCGACCGCAATGGCAAAGTAATGCAGCCAGCTGATTTGCTCTACAAAAAAAATGTGATGGTATTGCGTGGCAGCTTCAGGCCAATCACTTACGTAGGTTTCGATATGCTCAAATCAGGATTTGCTTTGTTTAAAAAGGAAATCGGTTTCGACAAAAACAACACCGAGGTATTGTGCGAAATGACCCTGAACAACCTTTTGGGAACCGGCGATTTTGACGAAAGCGACTTTCTCGACCGCGTTGATATCCTATGCGGAATGGGCCAGAATGTCATGATTTCAAATTTCAGGGAATTTTACAAACTGGCCGAATGGTTCAGGCGATTCCGGCTGGGCAGCATCCGGATGGTGATCGGGGCACATACCTTCATGAATGTTTTAAACCAGAAATACTACACGCACCTTCGTGGAGGCATTCTGGAAGCGCTCGGAAAACTTTTTATGGACAACCTGAAGCTATATATCTATCCAAGCTGCCAAAACGAAGGCGACGATGTGCTCAATGTATCCAATTTACCCGTAGAAGGCAGCACCTTAAACCTTTATCAATACCTCATGGAAAACGGGTTTATCTGCCATGTGCCCGGCTACCGGAAGGAAATTCTGCCGTATTTCTCCCATGTTGTTTTGAAAAAAATAAAAGACAACGACGCAGGCTGGGAAAAAATGGTGCCACGTTACGTATCAAACCACATTAAGGAAAAAAGCCTTTTCGGGTACGGTGCACCAAAAAAACGTGCCAAGAGTTCCAAAAAATAACTCTGGTCAAACAAGAAGCACAAGTTATTCCTTTGCTTAAAACAACAGGTACAAAGGTTTACCCGCCAATACCTGTGTTGCATCCCGTGTTGCATTCCCCGAATGGCTTTTTCGGGGCTTTCCCTTATCTTTGCACCTTGAATTTTGTTGAATTATGACGGCCGAACAATACTCAGAAGACTCCATACGCACCCTCGACTGGAAGGAACATATCCGCCTCAGGCCGGGGATGTACATCGGCAAGTTGGGCGACGGAACCTCGCACGACGACGGAATTTACGTGCTTATCAAAGAGGTAATCGACAACGCCATTGACGAATTTATCATGGGTTTTGGAAAAACCATCGAGATAAGCATTGATGGCAAACAGATTACGGTGCGCGATTACGGCAGGGGCGTTCCTCTGGGCAAGGTAGTGGATGTTGTTTCGAAAATCAATACCGGGGCCAAATACGACAGCAAGGTTTTTAAAAAAACAGTAGGTTTGAACGGTGTGGGCACCAAAGCCGTAAATGCCCTATCGAGCTATTTCCAGATCGAATCCATCAGAGAGGGTAAATCGGTAACCGCAGTTTTTGAAGTAGGGCAACTGGTAGAGCAAGGAGGCATAAATGAGTCGCACGATCGCAGCGGAACCAGGGTTAGCTTCGTGCCCGATGAGCAGGTTTTTGGAAATTTCCGGTATATCGACGATTACATCGAAAAACTGCTTTGGAATTATGTGTACCTGAACCGGGGTCTTACCATTGTGTTTAATGGACGGAAATTCCAGTCGCAAAACGGGCTTCACGACCTGTTGGTGCGCAACATCGACACCCCGATGTGCTACCCCATCATTCATATTCACGACGAAGACCTTGAATTTGCTTTTACTCATAGCGAATCCCAATACTCCGAAGAGTATTTCTCTTTTGTGAACGGACAACATACCACACAGGGCGGGACCCATCAGGCGGCTTTTCGCGAAGCCCTGACCAAAACCATCCGCGAATTCTATAAAAAAGATTTTGACGCCAACGATATTAAAACGTCCATCATAGTAGCCCTCAGCCTAAAGGTTCAGGAACCCGTTTTCGAATCGCAGACCAAAACCAAGCTGGGCTCGCAATACATGGAGCCCAACGGGGCAACCATCCGCAATTACATCACCGACATACTGAAACGCAGGCTCGATAATTACCTGCACATGAACCCCGAAACGGCCGAGGCGCTGTTGCGTAAGATCATGCAGTCGGAAAGGGAGCGCAAAGACATGGCCAGTATTAAAAAGCTGGCACGCGAAAGGGTCAAGAAGGCAAGTCTTCATAATAAAAAATTGCGCGACTGCCGGGTGCATTACAACGACAACAATCCGCAACGTCTTCACAGTACGTTGTTTATTACCGAAGGCGATTCGGCCAGCGGGTCGATTACCAAAGCCAGGGATGTAAACACACAGGCCGTGTTCAGCCTGAAGGGTAAGCCACTGAACTGTTTCGGCCTTTCAAAAAAGATTGTTTACGAAAACGAAGAATTCAACCTCCTGCAGGCCGCCCTGAATATTGAAGAGAGCCTCGAAGACCTGCGCTACAACAACATCGTAGTGGCCACCGATGCCGATGTGGATGGTATGCACATACGGTTATTGTTGCTTACGTTCTTTCTGCAGTTTTTTCCTGATCTGGTGCGAAACGGCCACCTGTACATACTTCAAACACCCCTGTTCCGGGTCAGGAACAAACAGAAAACCCTGTACTGTTATTCTGAGAAAGAGAAACAGGCAGCCATCTCCGAATTGGGCGCCAAACCTGAGATAACCCGATTCAAAGGACTTGGCGAGATATCGCCCGATGAGTTCAGCCACTTTATTGGCAAAAACATGAGGCTCGACCCGGTCATCTTTAAAAAAGACCTGGGCGTTGCAGAAATGCTGTCGTTCTATATGGGGAAAAACACCCCCGACCGGCAAAATTTCATCATCGAGAACCTTCGGGTAGAAATGGATTTGTTAGCCGAATAAAATCTACAACAACTTATATGGAAGTACAACTCAAAGAGGTTCATTCCCTTGAGGAATTGGCACTGATCGAAAACCTGTATTCAGAGGCTTTCCCTGAGAATGAGCGACGCACACTTGAAGGCTTGAGGCATCAATGCCTGAACGAGAAGGATTGCTCGGTCAATTTAATCATGGGCGGCGACAAGGTGTTGGGGTTGTGTATTTTCTGGAAGCTCCCCTCCTTTTCCTTTGTGGAACACATGGCCATTTTTCCGGAAATGCGCGGCATGCAGGCTGGTGAAAAAACACTGGAGATTTTGAGAAACAGTTTGCCGAGCCCGGTAATATTGGAAGTGGAGCCGCCCGAAGATGAAATGTCGCGACGCAGGGTAAATTTTTATTTACGCAATGGGTTTTATTTGCACGACCTGATATACTTCCAGCCATCGTACCACGGCGAGAAACACGGCCCGGAACTGAGACTTATGACCACTCAGGCTGATCTTACAAACTCCGCCCTCAGCAAATTCGCGCAGGTGATTCGTACTAAGGTGTATGGCAAGCGCTACGATTCCGAAGCCTGATGTTTCGCACGGCCATAGATTTTTCTGCTGAGTTTATGGCAGGTACAGCTTAGAGCAAGGTAAATTTTTCCCAGTCGGGGCCCTGCCTGAATTTCTCCCTATAACTGTCTAACTGGCATCTCGACAGTATAACCGTTTCGACCCCTTCGGAGGAGGGCATCAGAGAGCTCAGGTTTTCACCCTTGGGATCGAGTATGGCCGAATCGCCCGAATAGGAAATCTGGTTTCCATCAACCCCAACACGATTAACCCCGATTACATAAGCTTGGTTTTCTATGGCCCTGGCCATTAACAGAACCCGCCATGCGTGGTTGCGTACTTCGGGCCAGTTTGCCACGTAAATCAGGCAGTCGTATTCAAAACCTGCATCCGCACAATAGCGGTTGCGGCTCCAAACAGGGAAACGCAAATCGTAGCAAATCATCGGGAGGAACCTCCATCCCTTAATCTCTACAATGAGTTTGCTGGTGCCTGCCTGGTAGTTCTTATCTTCACCAGCATAGGAAAAGAGGTGTTTTTTATCGTAGTGCGCCAGACTGCCATCTGGTTTTACCCATAAAAACCTGTTATAAAACTGATTTCGGTCCCTTATGGCGAGGCTTCCGCAAACCACGGCGTTTTTCGATGCAGCAACATCCTTCATCCATCGGATCGGAGCGCTTTCCATGGATTCAGCGATTCCTTCAGGCTCCATGGAGAATCCTGTACAAAACATTTCGGGCAATACGATCAGGTCGGTTTGCACTTCTATTTGTGCAATCTTATTGCCTAAGGCTTCGATATTTGCAGCGGCATTTTCCCAAGCGAGATCAGCCTGAACAATGGTGGCGTTTATATTTTGCATAATATTTCGGCAGCTTTTTCGAGTGTTTCTTCTGATTTGGCAAAGCAGAATCTGAGCATGTGGTTATTGGCCGGTTTGCTGTAAAACGGGGAAGTGGGTACGCTGGCAACCTTGTACTCGCGCGTCAGCCTTTGTGCAAAGGTCAATTCATCCTCATCGGACAAGGCCTGGTAGTTCAACAACTGAAAGTAGGTTCCTGCCGACGGGATAATGTTGAAACGGGAGCCTTTCAGCGCCTTAATAAAAAAATCACGCTTTTCACTAAAGAATTTTTCCAGTCCCTGGTAACTGGCAGGATCTTCGAGAAAATCGGCCAATGCATGCTGCAAAGGTGTGTTGACGCAAAACACCACAAATTGGTGCACTTTACGAAACTCACGCATCAGTTCCTCAGGGCCTATGCAATATCCGGTTTTCCAGCCGGTGGCATGAAAGGTTTTCCCAAAAGAACAGGTAATCAGCGAGCGGGCAGCAAGATCTTTGTAGCGGCTTACGCTCTCGTGCCTCCTGCTGTCAAAAATGATATGTTCGTAAACCTCATCGCTCAGAATTACTATGCCGGTATTTGCCGTAATCTTTTGAAGCATTTGTATGTCGGAAACATCCAGAACACTTCCGCTGGGGTTGTGGGGGCTGTTCAGGATGATCATCCTGGTTTGAGGCGATATCAGTTTTTCTACTTCTGCCCAATCGATCCGGTAGTCGGGCAGTTTAAGCCTTGAAACCACAGGAATACCCCCGT
>DATIKH010000017.1:0-2417 GCA_035477775.1 Bacteroidales bacterium
TTTTCCTCATCCAAATGTTGCCGCAACTTATGCATGGTGGCTTCAATTTGCCAGGAGCCCGACAGGTCCCATGCCATATAACCAATAAGATTTACCGAGTGGATGGGCTGCCAGGGCTCGGGTTGATATCCGAGCAGGGTAAACTCCAAAGGAAGCTTGTTTGGGTGGGTTTCCATAAAATGGTTTACTCCTTTCGAAAAGGCTTCGAGGGCCGCCATCACTTCAGGCTCGGTTCCTGCCAACACCATGGCAGATTTTTCGGGAATTCGCAAAGCCCTGAGCACAAGGTCGTTTTCCACCATGTCTTCTCCAAAGATTTCCGACAGCCTGCCCATGGTAACCCTTCGAAGCAGGTCCATTTGCCAAAGCCTGTCCTGGGCCATTACATAACCAACCGTAAAATACAAATCGCTTTCATTTTTTGCGAAAATGTAGGGGATGGCGTGTTGGTCGCGATGTACCGTTACCTCCTCCTGCAAAAATGGCGCCTGCACAGTTTGGTTGTAGTCGGGCAAAGCCCGGCGGGCTATGTGCCTCATTACAATGGCCGAGGCCGCTACAACAACCACAATTAAAACGGCCAGTCCGATCAGAATCTTTTTCAGAAGTTTCATCTTAAATCAGTTTAGGTTAAGGTTAGTCGTATTGTTTTTTTAAGGTCAGAACTGTTTCATTTTGAAGTTTTCCCTCAAGCAAAGCCGCAGATGCCTAAAGTTTAGAGGGAATTCAATATTCTTTGAACGCTTTTACTTGTTCACCGTCTTTGAGTCTTGGCGCCATGGCGTAAATTTTTTCCTCACGCAAAGCCGCAAAGGCGCAAAGTTTATATGTTGTTCAATATTCTTTGGATTCCATTCTTAACTTCTAGGCATCTTATCGTGAACCCTTCGTCAAAATCACGGTGTTTTCCGAAAATGCGGCAGCATTGCTGCTACAAAACTATGGGTGTGCATGCTGTAAGCCCTGAAACGCTCTGCAATCAGGTCGGTCATGGCAGCAACGCTTTCCTGTCCTTTTTCGGCGGTCATAAATTCCAGCAAATTGTCCATTTCGGCACTGCCAACTGCTTCGAAGCTGGGGTCGGATATGAGCCTTTCGGGAAAACTCATTCGCATGGCCCGGCTTGTTTTGCGTCCCAGTTCGAAAGCTTCCTTAGCTACTACATTTCGCGGAAAATCCGAAGCATATGCTATCATCTCCGTAGGATTGGCAAGGGCTTCAATAAACGGATGGTTTACATTTCCTTCTTCAAAAGCTTTTCGAAGCACCAAATATTGGAATTGCTCATACACAGCATGCCTATTCGAAACCAATTGCACGGCATTATCGCGGCTTCGCGGAAATCCAAGCATGGCTTTCAGGTTGATCCATATCATACGCAGGGCGCTTACTCCGGGCAAAACGGAAGCGTGGTATGGCACGCTCAGGTCGCCAATATAATGCATAGCCCAGCCCATAAAACGGTAACCCCAGTATGGCTGATTGTTGTTGAATGCATATTCGGCCAGGGTTTGATACAGGTGTATGCGGTACTCAACGAAGGTGCGGCGAAGGAAGGGTGCTGCTGCGAAAACCAGGCCTGATTCATGGTAAAATCCCATGTGGAAAGGCGCTTGGGTGCCGTACTCAAGATTTGGATTTCCGAACGTCTGTGTGCCAAAACCGTACAGGTCGCCCCACCAGGTATTGTTGTCTTCAAACAGGCCCAGGTCGAGTCCGTAATCGGGTTCGTTTGTGGCAGAAGATATGACCAATAGAGGCGCTACCATTTCTCCTTCTTGCAGGGAGAGGTAGGTTGCCCTGAGCATATCTGTTGGATAGGCAAGGGTGGTCAGTAACCGTGGATCGACTGGTGGTCTGTTTCCGCCATCAGATCCTGGGGGCACATGCAGATATAGAGCCATCTTTGCATTTGGGTTCACACGGATGGCTTGCAGAAAACGCTGGACGATATCTTCTGCATTGCCGGTTGCCATGAATGCAAGCCCGTCAGGCCTTGGAGCATAACCCTGAATATTTGTCCTGGCATAGGCTTCCTGGTCGGAAAGCAAGCGCTCAAGTCCCTGCTCTTGCTCTATCAGAAACCGCTGCAAACTGATAACCTGAACCTCAGGTGCGTTGGTGATTTCTGGAATGGCCTTTAGCACAGGGTAGGCTATCAACGGGTGCTCCGACCAGGCAATTACCCTCTGGCCTGAAAAAAGAAAAATGGCCAGTAAGGCCAGTCCGATCCAATTGCCGCTTCGTGTTGTTTTTTGCATAATGTTTGCTTTAATATTCATGTGTGAATGTGTTTTCAGTTTTGAAACAGGTGAAAAAAATGATATGCCTTTTCACAAAAGTAAAACCAAATACGTGACTTTTGCAAACCTGCTTCCGACGGCAGCAGGAATTGGTGCAAAAACCAAATCTAAAAA
>DATIKH010000018.1:0-48202 GCA_035477775.1 Bacteroidales bacterium
GGGATTTGAAAAAACTGTTGTTCTGGTGCTATTTCCAATGCTCGAACGGGTTGGACTCTACTGGCAACTCGAAACCATCAATCCTGCCCAGGAACATTTTGTATCAAACCTAATCAGACAAAAATTAATAGTGGCCATCGACGGCCTGCACGACCCCCTTCTGCCCGCCTACAAAACTTTTCTGTTGTATCTCCCCGAATCAGAATACCATGAGTTGGGCCTTTTATTTCTCAACTTTTTAATAAGAAAACAGGGGCACAAAGCCATCAATCTGGGTCAGAACGTTCCCTTTGCCGCAATGATCGATGTGGCCAGAAAATGTGATGTAGATTTTGTGGTAACCTATTTTGTTTCAGCTCCCCCCAAAAACGAACTCCCAGGATATATCCAAAGTCTTGCAGAAGAGCTTCCCGGTAAACAAATCATGATTACCGGCAATCAACTTCGCGAATTAAGACCCCAAATGCCCTCCGGGGTCACTTTTTTTGAAAACAGCGAGATTTTCAAAAATTTTTTGAAGAGCCTCTGATTATTTCTTTTTTTGCCCTCCATCTCGAAAACCGCACCATTAAAGGCATTTAGGTATATCTTTACTCTTTAAATGTATTGTTTCTTTTTTTATTAATAAAATTTAACACAATTATTTTTCATTTTTTATGTTCATGTTTGAAAGATTGTGTAATTTTATACCGCAAAACTTGATTTTCAATGCTTAATTCTGAATTTTTATTAAATAAATCAGGTAAAATCTTTGAAAAATGCACGTTAGCAAAAATTGTCTTGTCTAATTTTGTTTCTCTTTTATTAAACAAAAAAAATTTTCAGTCATGACACCAGTAGAATTTAATTATAAGCTCCTCAGTTTACAGAAAAACCTAAATTACTTTGCTTACACCCTCACATCGAATTATGAAGACGCCCAGGACTTGGTTCAGGAAACCTATTTAAAGGCGCTTACCAATCGCGATAAATTTACCGACGACACCAACCTGAAAGCCTGGGCATTCACCATCATGAAGAACACCTTCATAAACAACTACCGGCAAGCTGTGCGCAACAACACTATTCTGGACAAAACCGACGATCTGTATTTTCTGAATTTGTCGAGAGAGAGTGGCGAAGGGCAGCCCGATTCAAGTTATCATGTCAAAGAAATTCAGAAAGAGATTCGCAGCATAGACGAGGAGCAGCGTAAGCCTTTTGAGATGTACAACAATGGTTACAAGTACAAAGAAATTGCAGAAAAGCTCAATCTGTCGATAGGTACCGTAAAGAGCCGTATTTTCTTTACCCGCAAAAAACTTATGGATTCGTTGTCGCAGGATTAGTCTCAACCATACCTCTATAAAACCCTTACGAAAGCCCTGGTCTTAATAGGCCAGGGCTTAGTTTTTGATGCCCTCGGGCGAAAATGTGTATTTTTGTGCGGATTTTTAATCAGAAAAGGCCATGGTGGTATTTAAGTTTGGCGGTGCAAGTGTAAAAAATTCGGAAGCCTTAAGAAACGTGGCAGACATTGTAAAGGAATATGGCGGGCCATCGCTTGTGGTAGTGGTATCGGCTATGGCCAAAACAACCAATGCATTAGAAAAACTCACACATCATTATTTACAGGGCGAAAAAGAGGCCATGCTGGAGGTTTTTAAACAGGTAAGAGAGCTCCATTTCGACATTGCAAGGAACCTTTTTGATGACCCGAAGCATACCATTTTTTTTCAACTGGAACAGTCTTTTTTGCACTTGCTCAGGTATATCGAAGAGCCCCCCTCGACTTTCTACAATTATGAATACGACCGTATTGTTTCGACCGGCGAAATCGTGTCAACCCAGATCGTGAGTCAATATCTGAATATGGTTGGGGCTCGCAACCAATGGTTCGATGCCCGGAAACTAATTGTTACCGATGCCCGCTTCAGGGAAGGTACGGTTGATTGGATACTAACGCCACAGGCGGTAAATAAAAACCTGCTTCCATACCTGAAGCCAGTAGCGGGCAGCAATAAGCCAGGCATTGTGGTAACCCAGGGATTTATTGGAGCCACATCGCAAGGTTTTACTACAACCCTGGGCAGGGAAGGTTCGGATTATACTGCAGCTATTTTGGCTTACTCGCTGAGGGCGAAGGAAGTAGTAATTTGGAAGGACGTTCCGGGATTGCTCAATGCCGACCCAAAATTGTTTGAACACACCAGCCTTTTGACAAACATCAGTTACCAGGAAGCCATTGAATTGTCGTACTACGGGGCTACGGTGATCCATCCAAAGACCCTTAAACCTCTATTGAGCCTCAATATTCCATTAAAAGTAAAGTCGTTTTCCGACCCGGGCGAGCCCGGCACCATAATCAACCACAATACGGCACACGATAGCCAAACTCCCAGCTACATAGTAAAAACCGACCAGGTTTTGGTTTCAATATTGCCAAAAGATTTCAGTTTTATTGCCGAACAAAACCTTTCGCGGATTTTTGCCGATTTTGCCAAATATGGTGTAAAAATAAATCTTATGCAGAACTCGGCTATAAGTTTTTCGGTTTGTTTCGATTATGATCAAATCAAAACCCCTGCCCTATTAAGAGACCTGGAATTGAATTTTAATTTAAAGTACAGTCTCAATCTTAAGTTGATTACCATAAGACACTATGAGATGGCCAAGGTCGATACCATCGTAAGCAAAGGGCAGGTACTGCTTGAGCAGAAAAGCAGGAACACCCTGCAAATAGTGTTAAATGCAGTGGAACAAAACTGAGCTTATTGCCCCGTTAACTCCCTGAACCTTCTTAAAAATGCCTCATTGGCATTCTGGCAGGCATTACCAAGTTTTTCGACAGAGAACTCATGGTAAAAGCCAGGATTCAAGGTCTGGCTGCCCGAATACATCACCGGAATCATCAAAACAGTATTAAAAACAGGATTACCTGAAGTATCGAACTTACCTGCATTGGGTGGGTGATTACGGATAAACCATGAACAAACTTCAAACTGCTGGTAAATCCTGCTCCATGTATCGCCCCTCCGTACGCTGTATCTTACGTCGTCAGGAAGCGCTGCTGGCGCTGGCGTTTCAACTATTTCTGCCGGTTGTTCCGGCGGCTCACTTTCGGATAAAGGTTCTACCTGAGCAGGAACATCCCGATTCAAAGGCCTCTCCGGGTCAAATAAAAAAAGGTCGTAGATCATGTACGACAAGGCCAGGATTCCCAGAATCACAATCATAATCTTTACATTCTGACTTACCTGCCAGCCAGATTTTGCTGATTTGCCAACCCGTTTTCCGGGCATGGCATTTCTGCTTTTACTCTGGGGATCGTTCCTGGGGTTGTCTTCAAGATTGTAGAATGAGATCATCAGTGCCGACAAATGGCAATATGGTAGCGCTGTTCCAGCAAGTTTAACCAGTTTCTGCACCTTGGTAGTGGTGGGCATATTGTCTGTTAAAACACCAAGCATGGATTTCTCGCGCAATTCGGTCCATGAAGAACCTGAAGCCATCAGCAACACGTCATGGTCAACAGGCACAAAAGCCTTTTCGCATACCCTTGGCTCCACAAATTGCCTGCTGCCCAGATACTCATTCTCCAGGCCTCTTTCCTTCTCAAAAACGATTAGGGGATTGATTTTTTTTCCGTTGAAATAAAACAAGAAAACATCGCCCATCCAGGAATAAAAAACCTTTTTGTCGCGCACCAGAACACACAGCATACAGGTGTGGTTTACCCTCAATTCGGGCTGCTTCCTTGCAAGTTCGTAAAGATACCCGTTTACATAAACAAGCGAGTTGCGCACGGCCTCCAAGGGATCGTCGATCTGTTCGTTTTCAAAATAGTAGCGCACCCTTTGACTGGCAATCTGGCAAATTTGTTCTGTGCTTTCGGGCACCCTGTCGGAGCCCGTAACCACAAAAACGAAACCATTGGGCGTGTCGAATGCATCGAAAGCGTGAATTTGCTTTTGGTTTGATGATTCGGTCAGGGTTTGACCAGCAAATTCAAAATTTTTTAATTTTCGGGTTGTCATGGATGATTTAAAACAATGTGCCGGAAAAATTTATATAGGATCAAACATGGTAATATGCCAATATACAAAAATAACAACTTAACTACAGATTTTCCTTCTTACCGAAAGAATTTGCAAGACGAAAAAAACCTTCCAGGTTGATTTGTTCCGGCCTCATGCCCGAAAAGCCTTCGGGCAGTGATTCCCAGTCCAGATTGAATCCTTTTAGTGAGTTCCGAAGGGTTTTACGTCGCTGGTTGAATGCTGCTTTTACAACTTTGAACAAATCACCCTTGTCGCATGGCAGCGGGGTTTCTTTGCGGGTAAGCCTGATTACAGCCGATTTTACCTGAGGTGGTGGATGAAAAACCTGCTCATCGACCTGAAAAAGGTATTCAACATGGTATAATGCCTGAGTCAGCACGCTGGTGATTCCATAAGTTTTGCTCCCGTGAGCTGCAGCGATCCGCAGCGCCACCTCTTTTTGAAACATACCTACCAGTTCGGGAACCAGTTGATTATTTTCAAGAACCTTAAAGATAATCTGTGTTGAAATATTATAGGGGAAATTGCCGATGATTCCCAAAGGAAGGCCTGACGCCAGATCCGACAATGGAATCTTCAAAAAGTCGCCTTCGGTAAGTTGCGGACCAATGGTCGGGTATGTTTCGAGGAGATATTGCACCGAATCACCATCGATTTCAATTCCATGCCAGGTGAAGCGCTCATCGCTGATAAGAAACCTGGTTAGCACTCCGGTACCTGGCCCGATTTCAAGAATTTGCCGATAACTGCCGTACCCTGTCAGGCTGGAGGCAATTTTCCGCGCAATGTTCTGATCTTTCAGAAAGTGCTGCCCAAGATTTTTTTTTGGCCTAACAGGTTGACTCACGGGTTGGGTTTTAAAAAATATCTTTCAAAAAATCAATCCAGGTACCCTCTGCCCCTTGCCATCACACGATAGCTTCGAAACCAGTATAGGGCTGGAGCGCTTTTGGTATTTTTATCCCTTTGTTGCTCTGGTTGTTTTCGAGCAATGCAGCCACTATACGCGGGAGGGCCAGGGCGCTGCCGTTGAGGGTGTGGGCCAGCATGATCTTTCCATCGTCATCGCGGAAGCGCAGCTTCATACGGTTCGACTGAAAAGTTTCAAAATTGGACACTGAGCTTACTTCGAGCCATCTTTGCTGAGCGGCAGAAAACACTTCCATATCGTAGGTCAGCGCTGAGGCAAAACTCATATCACCTCCGCACAGCCGCATAACCCTAAAAGGCAATTCAAGTTTTCGCAAAAGGCCGGTTACATGTTGCACCATTTCGTCAAGGGCCGTGTAGCTATCGCTGGGTCTGGCAATCTGAACAATTTCCACCTTGTCGAACTGATGCAGGCGGTTGAGCCCCCTCACATCCTTGCCGTATGAACCAGCTTCGCGCCTGAAACAAGCCGAGTAAGCAGTGCTTTTCATGGGCAACTCGCTTGCTTTGATAATCATGTCGCGAAAGAAATTGGTTACCGGCACTTCGGCCGTTGGTATTAGGTATAGGTTGTCGAGGCCGACATGGTACATCTGGCCGTCTTTGTCGGGCAATTGGCCGGTGGCATAGGCAGATGCCTCGTTTACCAGCAAGGGCGGCTGGTATTCTGTATAGCCGGCTTCAACGGCATTGTCTAGAAAGAAACCGATTAATGCCCTTTGTAATCTGGCTCCTTTGCCTTTATACACAGGGAAACCAGCTCCGGTAATCCGGGTGCCGCATTCAAAATCGATCAGGTCATATTTTCTGGCCAAGTCCCAATGAGGCATGGCATCGGCAGCCAATGGCGGAATGTCTCCTTCGGAATGCACCATTTCGTTATCTTCGGCTGCTTTTCCGGCACGAACACTTGCATGCGGCAGGTTTGGCAATTGCACCAACATTTGGTCGAACCCCTGGGCCAAGGCATCCAATTGCTCCTGAAGCAGTTTGGCTTTATTTTTCAGCCCGGCGGTGCGTTCCTTCATACCATCGGCTTCGTTAATGTTACCGGCTTTGTAGAGCGCCCCAATGTCGCGGGCCAGTTGGTTGCTTTCTGCCAGGGTGTCGTCGAGGCTCTTTTGTATCAGTCGCCTTTCGGCATCGACCTGCAGAATGCGTTCAACAATTCCGGAGGCATCGAAATTCTTCACTTTGAGGCGCGCAACCACTTCTTCGGGTTTGGTGCGTAGCAATTGGATTTCTAACATAATATTTTTGTAAAGAGTTCATCAAAATTAAACAGAAAAAACCAGCCTACCATACGACCAGCAACAGGAAGAGTTTCACAATGCAAATGACACAAAAAAACCTTCAAGCCGGGAGTTTACCGGGTGTTGAAGGTACAATTGAGTTGGCGGAGAGACAGGGATTCGAACCCTGGGTCCGCTAATGCGGACAACGGTTTTCGAGACCGCCCCATTCGACCGCTCTGGCATCTCTCCGGTTCATGACAGATTGTAGTCTAAAAAAAAATCCTGCTTGCGCAGGATATTAATTCCTGAACTATGGTTTTACTCTGCTACCTGTACAGGTTCGATCGAAACAAAAGATTTGTCGCCTGCCTTTTTCTTGAAAACGACTTTTCCATCGGACAGAGCGAACAGTGTGTGGTCCTTACCCATCCCCACATTATTGCCGGGATTGTGGGTAGTACCTCTTTGCCTTACAATGATGTTTCCGGCAACAGCCAACTGGCCGCCAAAAATCTTAACACCCAGCCGCTTACTGTGCGATTCGCGGCCGTTGCGTGAACTACCAACACCTTTCTTGTGTGCCATATATGTTAATTTTTTTGATTACAAAGAATTAAGCTACAATATCCTCAATCTGAATTTGAGTCATTGGTTGGCGGTGCCCATTCATTTTCTGATAGCCCTTGCGCCTTTTCTTCTTGAAAACCAATACTTTGTCGGCTTTCACATGGCCCATTACCTTGGCTTTTACTTTGGCTCCATCAACCATTGGTGTTCCAACCTTGATCTTGTCTCCATCGGCCAGAAGCAACACTTTGTTCATTTCAAGTTCGGCACCTTCGGCCTTTTCGAGCAGGTTCACAAAGAGTTTTTGATTCTTTACAACCTTGAATTGCTGCCCGCCTATCTCAACAATTGCGTACATTTTATACTGGTTTGAAAATTTACTTCTTATATTGGGGTGCAAAGATAGGATATTTTTTTTATTTCCAATAACCCTTTTTGAAATTGAAATTTTTATAATTCAAATTCAAGATTTATGTTCCAATGGTCCACATTCCTCCGAATCCGTTTTGGGTTGCCTTCCGCTGCTATTAACGCGGTTTGATAGATAAACTCCGGCCAGTATCAGGACAATCCAAACCATAAAGGATGGCAGAAATTGCTCCCCATCCAAAACACCCCAAAAGATACTGACAACCGGCATTATGTATGTTACAGTGGAGGCAAAAAGCGCCGAAGTTCGTTTAATCAGCCAATTGTGAACCACCATGCTTACCGCCGAGCCCATTATGGCCAGAATGGCAACAAATCCAAAACTAGCCCAGGCGTTGGGATCGGCAGCAAACTTCCCGACAAAACCGTTGTTCATGAAAAGGTAAATAGCGGCCGGTATTCCCAATCCGGCAAACATAAGCGCTGTTGTGGTGAGCGGGTCGAAGCCGGCAAGGTGCTTTTTGATAATATTCATGTTTATGCCATAAAGTACCGTTGCAGCTACCACCAACAGGCCATAAAGAACACCGTTGCCCAATTGGGGATTGTGCGCTGTTGTAAGCAAACCGGCCACGCCAGCTAATGCAAGAAAAATTCCGACCACATTGACCCACTTAGCTTTTATAGAGAAAAACATTACTCCAACAATCAAGGTAAACAGAGGAGTAAGTGAGTTGAGCACTCCAGCCAGGGAGCTATCAATATGCATCTGGGCAACTCCAAACAAAAAGGGTGGAATGCCGCTTCCGATTACACCTGTTATGAAGAAAAACCGGAAGCTCGAAACAGGAACAGTCCGGATGCGCGTGATGACGAAGGGCAACAAAACAACAAAGGTGATGACAATACGTAAGGCACCAACTTCCATACCCGTAAAGGACTCCAACCCCCTTTTCACAAGGATGAACGAACTCCCCCAAACCAGCGTTAAAAACACCAGAGCCAACCACTCAGGCAAACCTGCTTTTGTTCTTTTGCTCAACTACTGTAAAATTTTTGGCAAAGGTAACCCAAAAGACCTGCAGGTTTGGTAAAAAAGAAAACCTCCGGTCATTTAAAAGTCGGGCGGAGAATGCGTTAAATTTGTAATTGCAAGCCGGTTCAGGAATTTTAAATGAATCTTTTATGAAACAAAAACCATTCACCCTGAAAGACAGGTTAAGCAGTTTCACACATGCCATTAATGGAATACTTATCCTCCTGAGGGAGGAGCACAACTCCAGGATTCACCTGGTTGCATTGGTTTCGGTAGTGATTGCCGGACTGGTGTTCGGAATCAGCACCTATGAATGGATTGCTGTAATCATGGTTTCTGGATTGGTACTCTCGCTCGAAGCGGTGAACAGCGCCATGGAAAACCTCCTGGATTATGTTTCGCCAGAATGGCATGAAAAAGTAAAGAAAATAAAGGATGTCATCGCAGGTGCGGTGCTAATCGCCTCGGCTACTGCACTGATAACCGGTGTGGTAATTTTTCTGCCGAGGATCGTGGCGCTGTTTTAATTAAAAAAAGCATGGCAGGATTTGTTTAGGAACGACAGCATTTGTTTAATTATTCGCCTCAAACAAAAATAAATTTTATACCTATGAGATTTGGCATCTTAATTCTTATGCTATTTCTGTCGGTGAATCTTTTCGGACAACAAGTGAACCTGTCAAGAGAAGATTACAGGTACAGGCCGGCCAACTTCGATGAGGCCTTGCAACACCTTAATAGAATTATTTGCGACTCCATCAAGGTTGAGTTCAAAACCACGACCGAAAGCGAATTTCTGGCTCAAACACATCTGGGAATAGGAATGTGGATCAGAAACAACTGGCTCTACAACAGATACTTGTTAGGCTTTGTCAGCACCGAGTCAGACTTGCGAAAATCTTTTACAGAAAAGGGAATTTTCCACAATAGCGACATTTCGGCCATAATTCTTCGCTCATTTTTCAGACAACTAAATGATATTGAGATAAACCTTGACCAGCAAATAAAAGATATCAGACAATGGCATTTAAACATGAGAGACCCTGAGTGGAGGGCACAACAGGAATCTATTGCTCTGGCAAATTTCATGGCACAATACGTGATTGGAGACACACTGGCCAGGCACATTTTCTATGACCGAAATTGGCTGGGTAATCCCCGTAAGAATACCGTAGTGCTTGCTCAAATTGTCGAAAAATCAGAATGGCAATTAAAAATCAATATTGTTTGCTACGGCGGAGAGGAAGACAAAAATTTGATTTACCAGGAAATTGACTGTAAAAAAGGAGATTGCTGGATATACCCGATTTTTTGGAACCGGAAAGAAGACCTACAATACAAAAGAAATGAAGCATCACAGCCTTAGGCAGGACATCATTGTTGGGGAGCGTATCTCATTCTCATTTCATTGCTGAAATGAATGCCAATGCCTCTCCTTACGATGGTTCCTCTTCGGTAAACGACATCCCAATCAGGTATCAATTCAGCAATTCGAATAGCCTCCATAATAAATTCATTGCTTAGGTCGCTAACGACTTCGTTGCCATCAATCATAAAAGTGTATTCAGGCAAAATTCTTTCTATTTGGCCGGTCGCATCCGGCTGAATGCCAATTCGAACAAGAATGTTTCTGTTCTTTAAATCCGGAAGATCTTCCCAGGCAATACGGCTGTAAATAAATTCCAGAATTGTGTTAGGATTTTCAGCTGATGCAAACTCCGACCTGCTTTTAATAAAATTGGAATATAACCTCTCATTTGCCAACACGCCGCTACTAATTTCCAGAACGATCTCTGTCTCAAATATTCTATTATAACCAAGATTTACAAATTCGATTAATTCTCCCTTTGGTACTATTAACTCGTCCGTAACCCAATCAGCAAAAAGGAATCCATCATCTGATGCAATGTTGAACATTTTATTCAGGTCTATTTTTACCTGTCGATGATGGCAAGCTAAAATATTGGTTAAAAACAGGCTGTCGTTAATAATTTTCCATTCTGCTATATAGCCTCTGTTACAAGTGGTAGAAAAAAGCATTGGATCTTCTTCGGCACCATATATTTCAGGGAACAATCTTTTGGCCTCATTTTCAAATTCTATGACTATTTTGTTAAAAAGATCACTCCAGCCAGGATGAGAATGAAGTGGGTTGGAAAAAAGTGTCAAAGTATCGCCCTTCCAAATCAAAATATCGCCAAATTGAGCAGTTGCATTGGCAACCTTAGGCAAAATTAGAATCATCAAAAAGAGCAGTATAATTTTCATGACCACACAATTTGGTTCTCGTCTTAGGCTAACCCGATCAAAAAACATGCCTCTTTATCCCAACTGAAGTTCCTCATCGGGGCCACTGAATACCAAAAAGCCTGCGTCAGCAGGCGAGCCAGACACCACTTGGAGGATGAGGGGTTTTTTGTTTAATTTTTCCACAATCAGGGTTCTATTCCTAATATCAATAAAGGAACAGGCGGACTATTTCGACCTTGGCGCATAACATTGTAAACTTCTCCTTCGTAATAGGCAACACCACTACTCATTTGCGATTGCATTTTCTTAGTTGGTAGAATTTCAATCCCTAAATTAATGACACCCCCTGAATAAAACAGCATATGTTTAACAAATAAGTCAAACGCCACAAATGCATATTTGCCGAATTGTACTTCAACTGCAATTTTATCCTTTACAAAATCTGTTTGATTATAGCTGTAAATTGGTTCCTTCTCCCCATTTGCAATTAAAAATTCTTTTTGTTCCTTGGCAGACATCAGGATGCTTTTTTCCATTAATCCCCGATTTAGGGTAATGTAATAATTATAGCGACTTTCATTCCATTTTCTACGTTTAAACTCTTCATTAAATGCTTTGTTAAGGTCTATAGGTGAAAGCAGGGCATTGCCAATTTTCCTAACCTCCTTGCTAATCTTTGATCTGAATTCTTCGGCATTGATACTCTGGATAACTTCTTTTATCTCATCATAGAGGTTATTGTAGTGAACAATCAAATATTCTTCACCATTTAAATGTGAGTACTTCTGTGCAATTTTCATTTATTTCCATTTTTGTCAACGACAAGCTCAAGTTCAAGCCATTCTTTGGGAATTTGAGACACCTTGTCTCTGCCAGAAGGTTTGTGTATTGGCTTATTAATAGGTCTTGTCTTTAGTTTTCCTTCTTTTAAATCGGCAATTCTTTTATTGGCAATGTCGCAAAAAGCTTTTTCTTTCTCAATGCCTATTGCATTGCGATTACTTTTTATTGCGCCAATTACAGTTGAACCTACTCCCGCGAATGGGTCAAGCACCCAACTATTTTCATTTGTCAGGGCAAGAACACAGCGTTCAACTAATTCGATGGGGAATTGACATGGATGTTCGGTTTTTTCCGGATGGTTAGATTTTACGTTCGGAATATTCCACATTTCTTTAGCCCAATCTTGTTCAATAATTTCCCAAATATCACTTGGATTCTTCCCTTTGGGATTTCCAGATATTTGCCCCTTTCTGGAGCCTTTAAAATGTCGTTTACCCGGATATTTAGCCGGTATTCTAACATCGTCAAGGTTGAATATATAGTCATCGGTCTTGCTAAACCATAAAATAGTTTCATATCGTCCGCTAAAACGGTTGCTGGCATGCAGTCCGTGTCCAAAATGCCAAATTATTCTATTGCGTAGCTTTAATCCTTGCTTCTTAAAAATCTGGTAGTAAAAAACATCTAACGGGAAAACTTCTCCTTTGTCAACATAATTACCAACCTGCCAACAAAGATTTCCTTTTTTTGAAAGTGTTCTTACAAGTTCGCCTATAATATTTTCTTGTGTTTCAAGGTATTTTTCTATACTGGTTTTGGTTTCGTAGGACTTCCCGACATTGTAAGGAGGTGAAGTAATAATTAAATCAAATTTTTCATCTTCAACCGTTTTCAGTACAGTGAGACAGTCTCCGTTTTTAACCTGATAGTCAATATTTGAGCTGATATAATCAAATAAAGGTTCTTTTGCTTTCATCTTGGTTTACTCATTTATCCGTTTAAGCAAAATTAGTTGAATTAGCCAAAGAATCACTTTCACAAAGCCTGTTGTTTTCAACAAATTACTGTTAGAAATTGCGGTTAGCCTTGCCCCCAACGTGTTTTCAATCAACCCTGCTGCTTGGCGTCGGGGAGGTAGCGTAGCTCATCACCTGGGCCGCTAAATTAGCGATATGCCAAACAGCCTGCCCGTCAGCAGGCTAGCCAGATACTTCCTGTGGGATGCGGGTTGCTTTTGTGGGGACTTTGGGCTGGGGCTTTGTATTACCAAATGGTCGTTTTTGTCTGAAACAAATTTTTCTTTCTCTATGCTGCAATTTCTTTCTGTCAACGTGTTAGGGGGTAAGGATGGATGGCATTTTTCTTTTATCAAAATTCTGCATTAAACTTTTCAAGATTTTGAAAAGAAGCTGTAAATCATTCATTTTCAAGCGCTAATATTTCATCGATTTCACGATTCAGTTTTTTGATTTGACTGAAAATCGGAGATTTGAGTACAAAATAGATTGACAGGAAATAACCCATAACAATCATCAACAAAAGCAAAATAGATGCAACATCAAGGCTTATTATTAAACCATCCCGAATAATCATCAATAAAAAAGCACCCAAAGCAATAGGCGATAACAACATAGTAACTTTTGTTATATAAATTTTAAGCTTTTCAATTTCGGCAATGATTTTTTTTATAGACAAAACCGGCATGGCGAAATCAACTTGGCGAATGAGAGTAAGGTATTTTATATCCCACACATGTGCAATTATGACTAAGGTCAGAAAAATCGTTAACCCAATATAAAACCTGGCGCTAACCTGAAACCGGATATCAGAAACCAGGTATAAAATGATGATGATGTATGGGGCTGCAATTTTGAACATGGCATGAAATATTATCCAATTAAATCGCCTCTTGGGTTTTGACAATAAAATCCTTTTGAGGATTTCTCTGTTAATCCGGGTGTTTTCGGTAATTTTTTTATCGAATTCTTTCCAGATATTTTCCAATTGTATGGGTTCCATGAGACTTAAATTTTTGAGGTTGCCAGGCTTTTCAAGCGTTCTTTAATACGATAAATGCGGGTTCCCACATTTGTTTTAGAAACACCCATAACGTCAGCTATTTCATCGTGCGATTTTCCGTCGAGATAGAGCAAAATAATGGCTTTGTTAATCCTGTCCAATTCATCAATACAATCATGCAGTATTTCTAATTCGGATGAATTGTCGTTTTCAGTAAGCCATGGGATACCATCCGCTTTTTTGAAATCAAAGAATGAAACGATCAAGGCATCATGTCGTTTTTTTCTTCTGAAATTCATTGAGGTGTTTAAAGCTACCCGATAAATCCAGGTAGAAATTTTGGAATCTCCTTTGAAGCTATTAAATGATTTCCAAAGCTCAAAGGTTATGTCGTTTATCAGATCTTCCCGGTCTTGTTCAACCCGTGTAAAAACTCCCGAAACTTTTATCAAAATCCCAATATTCTTCTCGAGAATATCGAAGAATTGGTCTCTTTTCGTATCGCAAGCCATTTTTTGCCTTTAAAATATTTTAGGGTTAAGGGCTGGAATTTTCCTGCAAGCAGGGAGGATATTCGTTATTCGGTTTTCAACCAGATTGTACAAAAAAACATGGTCGATTTATCCAGCAATTTTTAATAACGACATTTGTCTGTTAGCGTAATAATCAATTAGTAACCTTACGTCTCAAAAAATCACAGGAGTGAATAAAATTTTTTCGCCATTGATGGGCCAGTTTAAGCAACAACTCAATACAAGGTTCTGGACTTTTCTTCACATATCTATTCGACGCCATCTAAAAGGTAGTTCAATTACTGCTGATTTATATTTTTGTGATAAAGCTAGTACCTCTGGTTGTCAGTCAGGGAAATGCTATACAATTTACCCAAAAAAATTTTAATATCAAATTTATAACAACCCTGATTACCTCACATTCTAAATTGTCTTTTAAAGTTTCTTTTCTAACCCAATTTTTTAAAAAGAAAAGATTAAATTCATGAATACAAGTTCAGAACAGAAGGTTTTCAGGCACAGAGGTCTGTGATTGAATCGGGACAGGCATTGGGCAATGTTTCAAATGCAGGCACAAGTCGTGGAGTAAATAGGACGCAGTTTTACGAGTTGAAAAGCGTTTTCAGGATCAAGTAATGGAGAGCTTGCATTATTTGCCCCGATAGTGAAGAATCATCCTTTCAGCCCTCCGAAAGAAGAGGTTAAAAAGATCTAAAGTCTGGATTGGAATCTGATCCGCATAGCCAGCCTAAGAATTAACATATTCTAAAAATTCTATTCCAGGTGAACCGCATCTCTGATCCTTCTTCTCAGGATATTTGAATATGACCGGCCCTGTTTGATTCGGTAATCAGTATAGGAACGTTGGGCATAATGAAAAGCGGTTTGCAGATCACCCTGAATTTCATACATCAAGGCCAGGTTGAAATATGAGCGTCCGGCTGTTTTCCTCTTACTTGAATTTGCCGACATGTACCATGCTTCCATGGCGCCTGTCCAGTCATTGACAGTTGCTCTTCTCACCCCGATGTTGAAATTGGCGTCCCCTCTACCCCTGGTTAAGAAACTCCGGCTTACACGATACCAATGAGGGCTTATGCGGGAAGAATACATCATGCCGGCCTGATGGCTCACTTCCCTGACTGCTTGACTGTGGTCAATTAGGTTGGTTAATGCCATTTGCAAAAGATTGCCCGAATTTTCCCAGGTCCGGCTGTGGACGTACATATGCTCATCTATCACCGTTCTGTTGGCAGGATCATAAAACCGAAAACCCAGCGAAACCGTAGCAATACCTTTGGCATAAAATTCATTAGTAGCTACCTCTTTTCCGTCCTTGTCTTTTCTCCTTACGACCCTGCTGCCATTGGTAACGATGAAATCAGAATCGTAGGATTCCAGGACCAGTAAGGCATTTGCGTTATATTTGTTGCATAAAAGCTCCACTTCAGACCATTCAAGCAGGGGTGGCCATTGTCCTGGAATCGCAACAGGGCTTTTCCATTGTTCATCGACTCTTGCAATCTGGTACCGTTGGTTATCCTGCAGGCTGCGGGCCAACCCATCCAGGGCCATTTGGGCGCCCTCTCTGTCGAGGCCAGGAAATTCGCCAGTAATTACACTTTCTATTCTGTTTACATTTCTTACATTGATCTCACTGCGATCTAACAGTGCTACTCTTTGTATGTGTGGGGAAACAAAAACAGCAGCAGGTCTTTGAAGCGGAACATACACCGTACGCGAACATCCTATTGCTACTAAACCCATCAGCAAAAATGGGAGCAGTCGATGCATTTTAATCATGATATCTGGCAATTAAATTTTTAAACTTTGGGAATCTCCATCAGCAGTGCAATTTACCGACCCCGGAAAACATAATTGTGCGTGCTTACACGGAAGATATTTACCTTTTTTTGGTTTATGTTTTTGCGTATTTTACCTGGTTGTAGAATTATCACGCCAAAATGTTTCTAAAAATTCTTAATTGATTAATCCATCAACCAGAAAGATTTCGAATTAGGTCTTTCAATGTCTTTATGGTAGTTCTTGTTAACCTGAATTTGGCCTTGACAGAGAAGTGATTCATTCATTTTTGTTTTTAGGGGAAGATTGTTCTTGACAATTTTATCCAAATCAACCCTTTATCAATTTGAGCATAATCAAGGGTCGCTTTTTTGGGCAGACAGATTATGTGTTTTTATTTGAAACCTCATCCAAAAAACAAATTGTTTGAGCCGGGTCATTACCAAAAGCCCGTCCTGCAACAGCAAGCCGGGCTTAAACGTCTTTAGAAAAATCTATTTTGCCCACCTTTAGGCATCAAGTGCCATTAGGTTGCCTATTGAGAGGTTTGCAGGGCAATGTGATCCGTTGAACTCAGCCCGCACCACAAAAGGTGATTTCGTGCATTACTCGAACCTCGGCATTCCGTATTTGGAAATCTCGAATCCGCCATTGATTTCGCCCACCGAAACCATGCGGATGCATTGCCGCTTTGTAATTTCGGTACACACCTTCATACAGGCACCACATCCTTTGCAGCGGTCAACTGCAATAAAGGCATGGTTGTGCTGATCGTCGTAGAGCAGTGTATTGGGTTCGGGGCAGTAAAGTGTGCAAAGCCGGCATTTGGTCTGCGAGCACTTTTGACTGTCAACATAGGCTATTTTGTACATAATCGGCCCTTTCGTTAAAAAATTATAAAAAACTCCACTTGTTGGTCTTTGCATAACCATGGGCAGCCTTAATGGTATCCATGTTTTTTTCGACCAACTCCTGTTTGTGCCCGAATTTTTTTTCCATGGCCTTATCGAGCGAGGCCGTTCCACCGGAAGCAACAAATCCTTTTCCGAGAAACCTTTCGCGAACGGCCTTCTCCAATGACTCCAGGTCGGGTAATCCCAGAATGGCGCTCAGAGCCCCTATCATGGCCATGTTGGTAGCCACTTCGGTTCCACCATAATCCAGAGCTATTTGGGTGCCGGGCAGGTAGTAAACCTTTGCCCTTTTCTCGCGAAGCTCACTCTCCTCGTCGGCTCCCAACACCAGTGGTGTAGATGAGTTTGCCAGAATCACAGAATCGTCTTTCAATCCGGAATAAAATGGCATGGTGTAAGATTTACCATGTGTTATTACCTGTTGATGAAAAATTACGATAACGTTGGGGTAAATAATTTCACCAATTTCGTACAATTGCCCCTCGGCAATCCGCACATAGCTCTCCACCGGAGCCATTCGCTTTTCCGATCCAAAAAATGGCACAATCGTGCTCTCAATCCCGTTCAGAATTGCGCCATTGCTCAGAATGTGCGAAGCTGTTACCACACCCTGGCCGCCCACGCCTGCCATTCGTATATTAAAACGCTTCATAATAATCTTTTTTATGCAACTTTCTTTTCCAAAATTTATTTAATCCCGTGTTCACTCTCAAGGTAACGCCGTGCTTCGTCGCTCATCTCTTCAATAAACGAGTAGCGATCCTGCTCCACCTGCCGTGCATCGTCCATTACCTTATCGGGTGGAATGGAGTATTCGATATTGCACGAAGTGTAAGCCTGAACATAGGTTGGCCCTATTTCGCGGGCTACAAGAATTGCCTTACGGATGGTGCTGATAATGCGGGTGGGGTTTACAGGGGTAAGTCGCGCTATATAGGCTACTCCTGAAGTACGGGCAAGGCCGAGCATATCTATTTTTTCAAACTGCTTGCCTATGGGGGCCATTTTTACCACTTCGCCCTTTTTAGTCATACCGCTTTCCTGTCCGCCTGTGTTTCCGTATACCTCATTGTCGAGCATCACGGTGGTAAACTTCTCTTTCCTGAACCACGAGTGCATTACCTGTGAGAATCCGATATCTGCTAGCCCGCCATCGCCTGCCATTACTATTACATCCTTGTGTTGATCCGGGAAGCGGATAGCCAGCCCACGTTTGATACCTGTAGCAACACCGTTGGTATCGCAATAGTTCCCATACACAAAAGGTACCGCAGCTTGCGCTAAAGAAAGCCTTCCACATCCTGCAGTTCCAACTATAACCGAATGTTCGGGCGAAGGCAAAGCCACCAGCGACATACGAATAAAGTAAGCCATAGCGCATCCTTCGCACATTGGATGTTCTTCAAGCAACTCTTTTACCGAGCCCACATCCGAAAGTTTCATTTCCTTTCCGAAAGGCCCCCGGGTTACCAAATCCTGGTATTCCTTGGGCATGAAAGGCATGAATACTGGCGAAACATTTATAGTTTTCAGTGACATATTATAGTTCCTTTCTTTTAAAATCTAATTTACAGGTTCAAAACGACTTGTTTCACCATTCTGGAAAAGCCATTGCAGAATCAGCTCCGTGGGCATGGTGATTCCACCAAACACTCTGGGTCCGGGTGCTATTTCGGCCTGTGAGTAGTTGTAAAGAGTAGCCCGGAGTTCGCGGTTGAGCCAGCCTGCACAGTTGAATTCAGGAACAATGATGCGTTTTGCGTTTTTACAGGCTTCGCGAATCTCATCGGCCGGAAATGGTCTTAATGATTTGATTTTTACAAGTCCGATCCGGTGACCCATTTCTTCTGCCTGGCGTATTGCTTCGCGCGATTGCGACACGGCGCTTCCCGAAGCTACAATCATGATCTCGGCCCCCGGATTCACCACTTCAATCAGACCGTTGAGGTATTTGGATATCCACCGGCGCGAGCGCTCCTGTGCTGCATGTATTTCCTGTTGCCAGGCTGCATGCATCTGGTAGCTGATGAAGTTGCTTTTTTGAATCGGGGAATCACGTGCTATACGGATGGGCGGATTCTCGTTGTCGATCATGGGCACGGCCTCTCTGTAGCAGTCGCGGGGTGGAAGTTTAATTTCCGCCGAAGGCATACTTACCCATCCGCGTGCATGGGTAACAAAAAACCCGTCAACAGCAACGGCTACAGGCAGCGTAACCTCACACTTTTCAGAGATCACAAACCCGGCAAGGGTATAATCAAAAAAGTCCTGCTGGTTTTCGGCATGAAAAACAAGATTTCCGCTCGAAAGCATGAAATCCAGTTCCAGGTTGTCGGGTTGAATAGAAAGTGGCGCATTGATAACCCGGCACATGATCAGAAAAACTACCGGAATACGGTGCCCGGGCCATGAGGCAATTACTTCAATACCTCGCATCAATCCAGGTCCCGACGAGGCGGTCATGCAACGCACTCCGGTGCGCGAAGCGCCAGATATTGCAGAAAAAGCGCCAATCTCATCTTCGGCACGATAATAATCTTTGATATAACCTTGCCCGTAAAGATCGCCTACACGTTGCATGGTTTCACTCTGGGGAGTGATTGGGTAAGCTATTGCAATATCAACGTTTGCCCGGCGGATAGCCTCACTTGCAGCCTCGCTTCCGGTGATAAAAGATTTGGTACGGGGGGCCTCAAACAATAGGTGTTCGGGGGTTACTACGCTTTGAACTGGTTTTGTTATTTCCATTTATTAATTCCTCCTTGCTTAGTTCATGGTTTTACATTTTGCCTTTGCCAAACAAGGCCACCTGCTACCGCCTTCTGGGCAGAGGTCATCTGTATTCCGGGGGTATCGGCATAAAGCGGCTTGAGTCCATTGGCTTTTAACCGACGGATCGCTGCAGTGAGGGCCTGCACTTTTTCGGTGCCGCAAAATGGCAGCGATGCCATCGAATCTTCGTGTCCGGCCTCGTTGCACAAAGTGATTGTGTAACAGTTGGTGCCGGCCCTGATCATCTTCAGGGTGATGTTGGCAAAATGACAATGTACACCGATAAAAACGCAAACCTCAATTTTGTTGTGTAAAATGGTAAGGTTAGGGTGGCAGGGATTGATTACTGCTTCGGGGTCGATTTTGGGGTAAATAGGCCTGTAATCGGGCATGGGTATAATGCGCACGCCGGGAATCTCTTCAGCCAGCTCCATCACACACTCGGCTTTTACCGAAACGCCATCCTTCCAGGCCCAAAGCACCAGCGGACCCGGAAAAATAGTGGGGTTGCGGCGCGTGAGCAACTGGCGGGCCATTTCCTCAATCGTGTCGGTTTCGTTGCGGATAAACCCTTCTACAAGGCCTTCGCCTTCCAAAGGCAGAGTAACCCCACAACAGGCTGCAGCAGGTGGCAGCAAGCCTTCAGGGCCTGGAAGGACCCTGTATTTTTGGGCATGGATTGGGTTGAATCCGCCCTTGGGTAGTTCTTTCTGGGTTAACTTCATTAGACAATTTTAACTTTAATGGTTGTATATATTTAGATTAAAAACATCCAGATTAAAACCATAAAACCAAATAAAAATGTGCATTTCGGGGGTAAAAATAAGAATATTCGGCAAACCTCGTCTTATATTTTAATTTTTTATTGCTGTATTTAAATGAATGCATACGAACTTGTTGGATAGTTGTTGCCAGAAAGAATTTAAATCTAATTACCATCCTGCCAAGGCATGAAAAACGCTGTAACATTGAACAAGTTTGTCACTTTCAGGTTAAAAATTCATAGCAAATAATTTTCCGTATATTTATAATTTCAATTTAAAGTTTTTAAACATGGAAGAGAGTAAAAATATGAGCAAGTGTCCGGTAACAGGGGCTACAAGCAAACATAGCGTAGGTGCAGGCGGAACAAAAAACCCCGACTGGTGGCCAAACCAGTTGAAGTTGAATGTTTTGCGCCAGCATTCTCCGAAGTCCGACCCAATGGGTGGTGATTTCGATTATGCCAAGGAATTCAAAAGTCTAGATCTGGCGGCTTTAAAAAAAGACCTTCAGCAGTTGATGACTACTTCGCAGGAATGGTGGCCTGCAGATTTCGGACATTACGGACCGTTCTTTATCCGCATGGCCTGGCATAGTGCAGGCACTTACCGTACCGGCGATGGCCGCGGAGGCGGTGGTTCCGGTCAGCAGCGTTTTGCCCCTCTAAACAGTTGGCCCGACAACATCAACCTCGATAAAGCGCGCAGGTTGCTTTGGCCGATTAAGCAGAAGTATGGCCGCAAAGTATCCTGGGCCGATTTGATGATTCTTACCGGCAATGTGGCATTGGAGTCGATGGGGTTCAAAACTTTTGGTTTTGCCGGTGGGCGCGAAGATGTATGGGAGCCGGAAGAAGATGTGTTCTGGGGTTCGGAAACAAAATGGCTGGAAGGCGACAAACGCTACTCCGGTGAAAGGAAACTTGAAAATCCGCTTGCTGCTGTGCAAATGGGTTTAATTTATGTAAATCCCGAAGGGCCCAATGGGAATCCCGACCCGCTTGCTGCTGCGAAAGATATTCGCACCACTTTTAGCCGCATGGCCATGAACGACGAGGAAACCGTGGCGTTGATTGCCGGAGGACACACATTTGGAAAAACCCACGGAGCAGGCGATGCAGCCATGCTGGGGCCCGAACCCGAAGCCGCAGACATTGAAGAGCAGGGCTTGGGATGGACCAGCAGATATGGTTCCGGAAAAGGCGGCGATACCATTACCAGTGGACTGGAGATCACTTGGACCAGTACCCCGATAAAATGGAGCAACAACTTTTTCTGGAACCTGTTTGGCTACGACTGGGAGCTTACCAAAAGCCCTGCCGGAGCCCATCAATGGCGTCCAAAACATGGGGCAGGAGCCAACTCAGTGCCCGATGCCCACGACCCCACAAAAAGACATATCCCGGGAATGCTTACCACAGACCTTGCCTTGAAGGTTGACCCGGAGTATGAAAAAATTTCCCGGCGATTCTATGAAAATCCCGATCTCTTTGCCGACGCGTTCGCACGCGCCTGGTTCAAGCTTACCCACAGAGATATGGGCCCCATTGCACGCTATTTAGGTCCGGAAGTACCTGGTGAAGTGCTGATTTGGCAAGATCCTATACCGGCGGTTGACCATAAGCTGATCGACGAAAAAGATGTTGCCGACCTCAAAGCCCGGATATTGGCTTCAGGGCTCACCTTGAGTCAGATGGTCTCTACGGCATGGGCTTCAGCATCCACTTTCAGGGGTTCTGACAAGAGAGGCGGCGCCAATGGTGCAAGAATACGTTTTGAACCGCAAAGCAGCTGGGTTGTAAACAATCCCACCCAACTTAAAAAGGTGCTGGGTGTACTTGAAAAAATTCAAAATGACTTTAACAAATCCCAAACAAGCGGCAAAAAGGTTTCGATTGCCGACCTCATAGTATTGGCAGGTTGCGCAGCAGTGGAGCAAGCAGCAAAAAAAGCCGGACATGCCATAAAGGTTCCGTTTGTACCCGGACGGGGTGATGCCTTACTTGAGCAAACCGATGTTGAATCTTTTAAAGTACTTGAGCCGGTTGCCGATGGTTTTCGCAATTATCTAAAAACCAAGTATTCTGTTTCAACAGAGGAGCTACTGATTGACAAAGCCCAATTGCTAACCCTCACGGCTCCCGAAATGACTGCACTGGTTGGTGGAATGCGCGTTTTGAACACCAATTTTGACCAATCAAAGCACGGTGTTTTTACAGATCGCCCAGAGGTACTAACCAACGACTTCTTTGTAAACCTGCTCGACATGAGTACTGTTTGGAAGGCGGTTTCTGATGATAAAGAGGTTTTTGAAGGACGCGATCGCAAAACCGGCAAATTGAAATACACCGCAACACGTGCCGACCTCATCTTTGGATCGAACTCGGAGCTCAGGGCCATCGCCGAAGTTTATGGCAGCTCAGATGCCCAGGTAAAGTTTATCGAAGATTTTGCGGCAGCATGGAGCAAAGTAATGAACCTAGATCGCTTTGATCTGAAGAAGTAGTGCGCAACCCGGATACTTCAGAGTATCCGGCAGGTTTCAAAATCAACAAAAGGCAGCCTTAACTCAGGCTGCCTTTTGTTTTTGTTTAAGGGCATTTTTGAACAATGCATTCCAGGTTATTCAGGCTTGTTTAAAACTTTCCTTCTTAAAAGTAAATCGAATAAGATCTGGCTGCTAAATCAAGACAGTTTCAAATAAAGCAATCTGACCCATTGAAAATGGACGTTATAAATCATACTTAATGCCCCTGTAAGGTTCTTTGGTGCAGTAAAAAACTGTTAAAAAAAGATTGTTGAAAGGATGCCATCAATATCACAAAACTTTTATTATTTTTGCACCTCATTTCCCGAAAGGAAAACTTAAAGTAAATCAAACCTTTAAAAAAATTCAACAAATGGTAAAACAGTACGAAACCGTTTTCATTATGACTCCCGTTTTGTCTGATGAACAGATGAAGGAAGCGGTAAGTAAGTTTCAGGACTACCTGAAAAAGAAGGGTGCTGAGATTGTGTTTGAGGACCATTGGGGTCTCCGCAAGCTC
Organism: Bacteroidales bacterium; assembly: GCA_035477775.1. Classification (GTDB taxonomy): domain Bacteria; phylum Bacteroidota; class Bacteroidia; order Bacteroidales; family UBA7960; genus UBA7960. The sequence goes on from DATIKH010000018.1 coordinate 23,039, forward strand.
GCCTATCCCATTCAGAAAAAATCGACCGGATTCTATCATCTGATCGAATTTAAAGCAGAACCTTCGCTTGTTGCCGACCTTGAAACCGAGTTTAAGCGCGACGAAAGGGTAATCCGTTTTCTTACCCTTGCGTTAGACAAATATGCTTTGGCTTACAACGAAAAAAGGCGTGCCGACAAGGACATTTCCAAAGCGAAGGAACCACAAGTAACAGGTAGTTAAACAAAAAAAATATTGATTCATGGCTAATCCTCAGAATAGCGAAATTAGATATCTGGCTCCCATTGCAGTAGATATCAAGAAAAAGAAGTACTGCCGTTTCAAAAAAGCGGGCATTAAATACATCGACTACAAGGATGCGAATTTTCTTTTGAAGTTTGTGAATGAGCAGGGTAAAATCCTTCCACGGCGTATTACCGGAACATCGATAAAATATCAGCGCAAGGTGGCGAAAGCCATCAAGCGTGCCCGCCACCTGGCCCTGCTACCCTATGTTGCCGATTTGTTAAAATAAGGAGAAAAAACGATGGAAATAATTCTGCTTCAAGATGTTCCCAAGCTGGGATTTAAAGACGACATAGTAACCGTAAAAGACGGCTACGCAGCCAACTTTCTTATCCCAAAAGGATTTGCCATACTGGCCATCCCCTCGGAAAAAAAGAAACTGGCCGAAACAATCAGGCAAAGGGCCTTTAAGGATTCTAAAATCAAAAAAGACGCCGAGAAACTGGCCGAAAAACTTACAGGCATTCACGTGAAGATTGGAGCCAAAGTTGGCACATCGGGCAAAATTTTCGGGTCGGTAAATGCCTTGCAAATTGCCGACGCCATAAAAGACCAATTCGATATCGAGGTGGATCGCAAACGCATTGTTGTGGATCACGAATCGGTGAAAGAAATAGGCGTTTATTATGCAAAAATCAACCTGCACAAAGAAGTACGTGTTGATTTTAATTTTGAGGTTTTCGCAGAGTAACACTGCCTGTTTTATTAAAAGGTTTATGCCTGTCCTGCCACGTTCGGGACAGGTTTTTTTGCATTAAGCAAAATAAAAATGAAAGTAAGCACCGGAGATATTAAATATGTCCAAAGCCTTCAGCAGAAAAAATTCAGAAGGCAGCATGGTGTATTTGTGGCCGAAGGCGAAAAGATTGTAAAGGAGTTACTGAGCAGCGATTTTGAAATTGAAGGCATATACGGTGTTGCGGAATGGATAGAACAAAACAAATCCAGCCTCCAAAAAGGAATTTCTCTTTTTACTGTTAGCGAAAATGAACTCGGCAGGATCAGTGGGCTGAAAACCCCAAACCAGGTTTTGGCGGTGGTAAAAACACCCACACTGCTTTCTGAACCCGATTTGAGTCGCAGTGGGGTAATTCTTGCTTTAGACACCCTGCAGGATCCTGGCAACCTCGGAACCATAATACGCACTGCCGATTGGTTTGGAATCCGGCAAATAGTTTGTTCGCACGAAACCGCCGATGTATTCAGCCCGAAGGTGATACAAGCTACCATGGGCTCCTTTCTGAGGGTAAGTGTGTTATATACCGACCTGGCTGAGTGGCTCGAAACGATTCGGATTGAGGTGCCTATTTATGGTGCCTTTCCCGAAGGCGACAATATGTTCGACATACAACCTGGCATTGGTGGTATTTTGGTAATAGGCAACGAGTCGGCAGGGATTTCGGCCAGGGTTTCAAAATGTGTGAGCAGAAGGGTTAAAATTCCCGGTGGCCTGCCTCCGGAAAAAGGCTCTTCGCCCGATTCGCTCAACGCTTCAATAGCTGCAGGCATTTTGATGTCTGTGCTTACCCGCACCTGAATCGGATTTTGAAAACCCACATTGAACAAACTTAAGGGTTGTGGGGTTCATTTTACATTAGTTAACCTGTTATGCAAGTTTTTCTTTTAGCAATAATTCTTGTTGGTATGGCTATTATAGGCATAGCCATTAAAATGTTTCTTAAGCCTGGCGAGACTTTTACCAGAGTGTGCGGGAGTAAATTCGACCCAAAGTCAGGAAAACCCCTGGCATGCTCGTGCCAATCGCAGGCCCCCGAAGATTGCCACAATCCGGCTGATGTGCAGAATCAGTAGCAGCCTTTCTGCTGAAGCTGGAACTGTAGTACATCCGGAATTGTGTGAAGTAATCACAAATACTGTTTCTATTTTGCCCCAGGTAGGAAATTAATAATTGATCCTGGTTGTTTTCAAACTGTGCGGTGGCATCAGGTAAGGCAAGTCATCACCATATTGTTCCACAAATAAGACCTACTGCAATGAGCACTAACCAAGTATTCGAAAGATTCGGAGGAGTTACCAAAGAGGAACCATTAACCTCACTCCCAAAAGATCTTGTCCTGAGCAATTCCCAAGTGCTGGAAGCTGTAAAACCATTTTTCGGGTATTATAACGATGGGCCACAGGTAAAAAAGAGTATTTACCTTTATTTTGTGCTTGATGGGGATCATCCCTTCGAATTGTTTGCTGCTGCCACAGAGAAAGTCAAGAAGCGGTTTCCACATCCTTTTGATGCCATTACCGGAAGTGCCTCAACCACTAATTTTGCAGGCCAGGTAATTCGGGTGCAAGACCTTCAAAAATTCGACCAGGTTTTGCCATTGCAAGAACTCTATCAAAGTGAAGGAATAACATTCAAGAAAAATGCTGCCCCTGTAAACAATGAGATGGTTATAACCCGCCTGATAAAATTCTTTTTTTTAGAGCCTCAACCAGGTGGCATTTTTATGGATCATCACCAGAAAAACATTGGCTACTTCCAGGTACCCGAATACATAAAATGGGATGATTTCAAAAAATTAACCTCTCAGGTAAAACTCGAAACAAGTCTTTTGTTTTTCGATGCAGCAACAGCCTTTTATGTCGAAAACTGCAGAATGGTAAACCTTATCAGGATTTATAAGGAACACATCACCCCAGAGATGGTGAAGCCTATTAAAGACCGTTATTTAAAGTTACTGGGCTGAGCCGTTGAGTACCAAATCTTCTCTTTCGAGGATATTCAAACCCGGAGTTGCATAGGTGCCATAGGTGTCTACGCCTGTTGAATACACAAAAAATGCTTCCAGTTCCGGGTGGTTATAAACAAAAGCCTTTGACTTCTCGAATCCCATGACCATAAAGGCCGTAGCAAAAGCATCGGCCGTAATGGCATCGGCGGCAAACACCGAAGCGCTCAACAGGTTGTGTGTAACCGGACGACCGGTAAAAGGGTCGATAGTATGTGAAAATCGCTGGCTATCTATCTCATAATATCTTCTGTAATTGCCCGATGTAGCAACAGCCTGGTTTTCCATTTCAACAAACAAATACCAGGTTTGGGGATCGTCGAATTGATCGGCTGGCTTTTCGAGAGCTATCCGCCAAGGGGTATCATCGGGCTTTAGATCGCCTACAACCAGGTCGCCTCCTATTTCGACCAGATAGGAACTCACACCTTGTGACTCAAGCCAGCGGGCAATCACATCGGCTGCATATCCTTTTGCTATAGCGTTAAAATCGAACTGGATCCGCGCATCCTCCTTCACGATCTTGTTATTCTCCAATCGAGTTCGGTTAAGACCTACCAAGGCTCTGAGGCTATCTATCACTTCGGTGGTCATAATTTTCTTTTCAGCAAACCCAAAACCCCATGCATTTACCAGAGGTGAAACGGTTGGGTCGAAGGCACCCTGGGTTTCTTCATAAATCTCGAACGACCTAAGGTAAACTGCCCTGAAAAGGTCATCGACAGTATCGGTAGTATTGTTGTTGATGCGCGTAAGAAGCGAATGGGGCACAAAATAGGAAAGAGACTCATTAAAAGCCCTGAAAATACTGTCAATCTGCAGTTGAAAATCCTGGCCCCCTTCAGCAAAATAAGTAATGGTATAATAGGTTCCGAAGACCGTTCCCCGAAGACGAACCTGAGTCAGCTCCTCATTGCGCGGAGCACAGGAAGCTACCAACAACACAGCTATCACTGACAGGTACAAAAGCCGACCAGATTTACCTGTTTTTGGAAAAATATGGGAAGAAAGAAGGGTCATATTGCTTAAAAATTATCTGGTACGATATATCTTAAATGCTTTCGGTATTCTTCAAAGGTTCCGTGTGAATTGAAATATGAGTGTCCGGTCCATATTTTTTACAAATGCATTGTTCAACCTCCACTGCGATTTTATGTGCTTCCTGAATGTTGAGATTCGACCTGACGCAAATATGTACATCAACAGCAATATCGTTTCCAACCCTTCGGGTTTTTAGATCGTGAGGATGATGTACCCCTTCAACTGCCTGCACCAGATGTAGTATTTCGTTTTCAACATGCTTGGGCAGCGAAGTCTCGATCAATTCCCATAAGGAATCTTTTATCATCAAAACTGCCACTTTTATTATCAAAATACTTACCACCACGGCAGCAATCGGGTCAAGGACAGCAAATCCGGGCCCAAGAAATACAGCACCACCAATTCCCAGTGTAGCAGCAATGGAGGACAGTGCATCGCTCCTATGGTTCCATGCATTTGCTAAAACGACTTTGCTCGACACCTTATTGCCTACATAGGCAGTATATCGAAACAAAAACTCTTTGATCGCAACCGAGGTAAGTGCTACCAGAAAGGCGATTAATCCGGGGCTTTCAATGGGCTGGCTCCTGTAATGCCCAATCAACAGGCCGATTGCATTGACCAATACCCCCAACCCAACAACCAATATAGCAAAGCCCATGAATGCGGCTGCAAGGGTTTCAACCTTCCCATGACCGTACTTATGATTCTTATCTTTTGGCTTGGACGAAATACGGATCGCGACAAGGGTAATAAGGTCGGTGCCGATATCGGACAATGAATGGATCGCATCGGCAATCATTGCGGAGGAGTTTCCAAAAATCCCGGCTACGAACTTTAGACCCGCCAGGATTGTGTTTCCGGCGCATCCTACCAAAGTAACCTTACTGGCTTCCTTCTGGCGGGAGCTACTCATCAGCAGTTTGGTTTAATTAAGGCGGAAAATTACTTAAATTCCAAAATCATCCAGATCAATCATTTCCTTTGGTACTCCAATATTATCGAGCATATTTAGTACCGCTTCATTCATCACTGGCGGACCACAAAGATAAAATTCCAAATCTTCGGGTTCTGGATGGTTGCTCAGGTAATTATCGAGTACCACCTGGTGTATAAATCCTTTATATCCTTTCCAGTTGTCTTCGGGAAGGGGTTCAGAAAGGGCTATGTTGAATTTGAAATTGGGGAACTTCTTCTCAATTTTCCGGAATTCACTTTCGTAAAAAACTTCCCGCATTGATCTGGCACCGTACCAGTAAGTAACTTTACGATTGGTTTTCAGGGTATGAAACAGGTGGAAAATATGCGAGCGCAATGGAGCCATTCCAGCTCCTCCGCCAATATATACCATCTCGCGGCTGGTGTCTTTGATATGAAACTCACCATAAGGACCTGAAATAACCACTTTATCGCCCGGCTTGCGCGAGAAGATATAAGAGGAGCAGATGCCCGGGTTTACATTCATAAAAGTATTCTTTTTCGGATCCCATGGTGGGGTGGCAATTCGGATGTTAAGCATGATGATATTGCCTTCGGCAGGGTGGTTGGCCATAGAGTAAGCCCTGAAAACCGGCTCGGGATTTATCATTTTCAAATCCCACATTTTGTATTTATCCCAGTCGGTCCTGAAGGGCTCTTCCACAATCATATCTTTAAAATCAACTTCGATAGCAGGAACGTCGATCTGGATATATCCTCCCGACTGGAAATCCATGGATTCACCCTCTGGCAGTTTAACCACAAATTCCTTGATATAGGTAGCCACATTGCGATTGGACACTACTTCGCACTCCCATTTCTTTATACCAAATATTTCTTTGGGAACACTGATTTTCATATCACTACGCACCTTGACCTGGCAACTAAGGCGCCATTTTTCGGCAACCTCTTTGCGTGAAAAGTAACCTATTTCGGTTGGAAGAATATCGCCGGCACCATCGAATACCTGGCATTTGCACATGGCGCAGGTTCCACCGCCTCCACAGGCGCTTGGCAAATAAATCCCCTGTTGCGAGAGGGTTGTAAGCAGGGTGCTTCCCGAATCGGCTATAAGTTCTTTTTCCTGGTTAATGGTAATTTTTACGGGTCCGCTGGGAACAAGTTTAGCCCTGGCGTAGAGCAGTAAGGCCACAAGCAGCAGCGTGATGGCCAGAAAAAAACCTACGCTTAACGAAATAACCCAAAGATTACCAACTTCTAACAAAATCATATTTGTATGAATTTACTATTTTCAAATTAAAGCTCAATGCCCATGAAGCTCATGAAGGCTATGCCCATCAACCCGGTGATGATAAAGGTAATGCCAAGCCCCCTCAAAGGAGCAGGCACATTGGAATATTGAATCTTTTCGCGAATTGCGGCTATTCCAACGATGGCGAGCAACCAGCCTACACCACTACCCAGACCAAAAACAGCTGCCTCACCAATATTGGCATAATTCCTTTCGACCATAAACAGAGCGCCTCCCAAGATGGCGCAGTTTACGGCTATTAACGGCAGAAAGATACCCAGCGAATTATAAAGTGTAGGGCTGAATTTTTCAATGACCATCTCGACCAATTGCACCATGGCTGCAATGATGGCTATAAACATGATAAAGGAGAGAAAACTCAGATCAACATTGGCATATTGGGCACCCAACCAAGTAAGGGCTCCGGTACCCAATACATAATTCTGCAGAAGATAGTTTACCGGCACGGTGATGCCCAGAACAAAAATTACTGCCAAACCCAACCCAAGGCTGGTTTTTATTGTACGCGAAACCGCCAGGTATGAACACATACCAAGGAAGTATGCAAAGATCATGTTGTCAATAAAAATTGACCTCACAAATATGTTCAGATATTCTTCCATAGTCAAAAGTCTTTGGTACCGGGTTAATAAAATCAGCTAATGTCAACAAGTTCAGGTTTGCGATGACGCTGTACCCAAATAATTATACCCACTGTAATAAGAGCCATTGGAGGCAAAATCATGAAGCCATTGTTTACGTAGCCAAGTTCGTATAAAAAATTGGGGATTACCTGATACCCGAACAAGGTACCGGAACCAAACAATTCGCGAAAGAAGGCTACAACAAGCAGAATAGCTCCATATCCTGCGGCGTTTCCTAATCCATCGAGTAATGATGGCCAAGGTTTGTTAGTCATAGCAAAAGCTTCCAGACGCCCCATGATAATACAGTTGGTGATGATCAACCCCACAAAGACGGAAAGCTGGCGGCTCACATCGTACATGAATGCCTTCAGAATCTGATCGACCAGGATAACCAGAGTGGAAATAACCGTCAGTTGTACAATAATGCGGATACGGGAAGGAATGGTGTTTCGAAGCAATGAAATAATTACGTTCGAAAAGCCCATGACCGCCACCACCGAAAGAGCCATCACCAGCGAAGGGCGAAGTTGCACCGTAACGGCAAGGATAGAACAAATACCCAATACCTGAACTGTAACGGGATTGTCCTTACCTAAAGGATTTGATAAAAGCTTCCGGTTTTTAGGGCTAAAAAGCTCCTCCTTTTTTGGTTTATCTATTTTCTCGCTCATAAATTCTTAAGTTTTCTAAAGTACAACTCATAGTTTCCAAGTCCTTCGGTGAGCATGTTGTCTACGCCCCTCGACGTTATCGTACCGCCACTGATGGCATCAACACCGTGGAGGTCGCCCGGTTGAGCTCCTCCCCTAACCACCCTTACAGGCGCAAAGTTGCCCGCCTCATCGAAAATGCGCTTCCCTACAAACTGCGATTCAAAGGCCATATCGCGAATCTGCGAACCCAATCCGGGAGTTTCGCTGGCATGGTCGAAATTTGCACCGGCTATTGTAGTGAGGTTTTCTTCAAGGCTAATATAACCCCAGATGGGCCCCCACAATCCTGCACCTCTTACAGGCACAATGTAAAACTTAGCACCATTCACTTCAGCTTCGAAGATTGGCAACTGCCTGTCTTCGGGTGCTTTCCGGATTTCGTTGCCCAGGTCGATTTCAAAGGCTTCGCCCTGCAGTTCTTCCCCTTTGGTGTTTATAATTTTGGAACCAACAATGTATTGGCTAAACATTTGTTCGGCTTCGGCCCGTGGAGCCTGAATATTGATGGATGCAAGGATATTCTGCATTTTTTCAATCCGAACATTCCGCTCCTGCATTGGCCTCAGAAACATGGCTGCCGAGGATAAAATCAGGGCAACCAGAATCACCATCACAGAGGAATAAATGAATATATATTTGTTGCTTTGCATGGAAACTAAATTTCAAGTGGGTTTAAAGGTTAACCTGCGCGGATTTGAGTCGTTTCAGGCGTCTCTTCACGTTGGCTTCTACCACATAATGGTCGATAAGGGGCGCAAATGTGTTCATAAGCAAAATTGCCAGCATCATTCCTTCGGGATATGCCGGGTTCATCACCCTGATAATGACAGTGACTGCTCCAATAAGAAAGCCATAAATGTACTTTCCGATGCCAGTTTGTGAGGCTGTAACCGGGTCGGTGGCCATGAAAACTGCCCCAAACATAAACCCACCCAAAACCAGGTGGTAGTAGGCAGGAAGCGCCATATAGTCACTTTGGCCGAAGATGTTGAAAATGCCTCCAACAAACAATCCACCAACCACTACCGATGCCATGATTCGAAAACTACCGACTCCGGATACTATCAGAATCAAAGCCCCCAACAGTATTGCCAGGGTAGAGGTTTCGCCAATGGAACCCGGAATGGTACCAAGAAACATTTCGAAGAGAGAAGGTAGGTACTGCGTTTCGTTCAGCGTGAGCATCGCCAAAGGAGTTGCCCCTGAAAAGCCATCGACCAGTTGCTGTCCTTCGCGCAGGGTAGTATCAATCCATACTTCGCCCGACAATTGGGCCGGATAGGCGAAAAACAGAAATGCCCGAGCCAGAAGGGCCGGATTCCAAATATTCATACCTGTTCCGCCGAAAACCTCTTTGCCGATAATTACCGCAAAAACAGTAGCCGTGGCTACCATCCACAGCGGAGTGGTAACGGGGATAATCAGTGGAATGAGCATACCGGAAACTAGAAATCCTTCATTTACCTCATGATTGCGCATTTCGGCAGCTATGAACTCTACCAGCAGCCCGGAGCCATAACTGACCACGATCAGTGGCAGCACTTTAAGGGCACCAAACCAAAACTGTTCTAAAAATGAAGCCTCAAGGCCAATTGCTTTGAAGTGCTGAAAGCCAACATTCCACATTCCAAACAAAAGGGCAGGTGTAAGGGCTATGATGACATAAAACATGGTTCGCTTCATATCCACAGCATCGCGTATGTGGCTTCCTTGTCTGGTTACATCGCCTTTAACATACAAGAAGGTTTGGAAAGCTTCAAATGACCGGTGCAATTTCTCAAACCTCCCTCCTTTTTCAAAGTGAGGCAGCAACTTGTTTTCAACTAAATTAAACAACGCTTTCAAAGTTTTTCTCCTTTAATTTTTAGCATCTAATTTTTATCAGGAAAATTCGGCCCTAATGGAATCGAGTCCATCGCGAATCCACGATTGAATTTCAATTTTTGATGGGCAAACAAATTCGCAAAGTGCAAGGTCTTCGGGGGCTACTTCATAAATACCCAGTTGCTCCATCTTTTCAATATCGTTGACCATGATGGCTTTGAGCAAAAACATGGGTAAAATATCCATAGGCAGCACCTTTTCATAAACACCCGTCATCACAAAAGGCCTCTCACCACTTCGTACCATGGTGTCGAGCCGGTATTTTTTCCAGGGCATCAGAAACGAAGGCCAGGTACGTGAAGCACTGAAACGTTTTGGATTGGGTATAAGCCAGCCAAGAACCTCAGGCTTGAAACCTTCGGGAATTACGGTAACCATCTCATCGTAAAAACCTAAAAATCCCTTTTCATCAACCCGGTTTCCGGAAAGTACATTACCGCTGATATACCTCAGTACAGAATCATCCAGGTTTTGGGTTTGATTTGCGGTGATTGAATATATTCGTGCTCCGGCAATAATCTTATAATACCGTGGTTTGGAAACTTCAGTTCCCACCAGGGCAATGGTTCGGGTAGCATCAAAATAACCCTTGCTAAAAAGGCGCCCTAAGGTAATAACTCCATGAACATCGACGTGCCAAACTACTTCGCCCTTGTTGATCGGCGAAATATGATGAATCTGAACACCCACATTTCCCGCAGGGTGCGGCCCCTCAAAATGATGAACGACAGCATTCTGCGCTCCAATGAACGCCTGGGATTTCGTGTTTCGCGCATCAACGCTCAGATGTACTTTTCGGCCGACCAATTTGTACAAGGCATTGAGTCCGGTTTGAAAATATTTTTCATTGCCGTTTACTACAAAGTCAAGGTCGCATGCAAGAGGAGCTGTGTTAAAGGCCGATACAAAAATAGCCTTTGGCAAATCAGTGGGATCAGCGATTATCGAAAAGGGCCGTTGACGAACCAAAGGCCATGTACCACTTGCTAACATCCGGTCGATGATTACGTTCCGATCAAGCTCCAAAGGATCGGCTATCCCAAATTCAAGGTAATCCTGGTTACCATCGGGCGATACCACTACTTCCAGTATTTTTCGCTTTTCACCCCTCACTACTTCTTTCACAACTCCACTTACCGGCGAGGTAAATACAATTCTTTCGTTGGCCTTATCCTTAAACAAAGGCGAGCCTATTTTTACCAGGTCGCCTTCATTTACAAGCATTTTAGGTGTAAGCCCATGAAAATCAGTTGGTTTTATCCCATAGACATCCGAAAGAGGAGCATTCATCAGGATCCTGTCAGCCTCACCAAGCATTGGAATATTCAATCCCCTGGTAATTTTTATCACTTTAGGCATTTTTGGGTTTAAATTTGTTAGGGAAATATTCGGGCAAAATTATAGATAATTTTCAAGTTGTCGAAGCATAATTTGAATTTGTTTATTGGGTCAATAAAGGATTTGGCATGAATCTTTTTATGGTTTATCAAAATTTTTACACTTGTCTATGTCTTTAAAAAAAACTTCTATCAAAACTCAAAAGTTTTCGGTAAAAACATACCTAAATATTGGGTACATCCTATTTTTGAGTATCATGTTTTTGCCCAATGAGCGCGGCGAGGCATCTGAAAAAAATCAACAGAGGTCATTTTTTGCGCAGGGACGACAAAGGGCCGCCCCGGCAGACAAGGTCGAATTAAAAGATTTCTTTCATTTTGGCGACCATACTTATGCCAATAATATCCATACCATCCTGTTTCACCTTAAGGGTGATGAATTTGCGCCTGCCCACATCCGGCTTAATTCAGCCGAAAGGCTGGTATTACAATTCGATGATCTGGATGCCGATTTTAAGAATTTGTATTACACCATAATACACTGCGACGCCCAATGGCAGCCTACGCAGATTCAAAAATTCGAGTATATAAGGGGGTTTCACGAGGATATTATTCGGGATTATTCCCGTTCGGTCAATACCCTGACTCCATATACACAATATCATTTGGTGTTTCCGAATGATAATATGGAGCCGATTATTTCGGGCAACTTTATTTTAAAAGTATATTTAGACGGAGACCCTGAGCAGGTCGTTTTTACCAGGCGCTTTGTTGTTTTTGAGGAGCTTGTCGGGGTAAGTGGAACTGTAAGGCAGGCAACCCTGGTCAGGTACCGCGACACCCATCAGCAACTCACTTTTGTTGTGAACACCTTTAATTATCTGGTTTCAAATCCGGTTCAGGATTTGCGGGTAGTTATTTCACAAAATGGCCGCTGGGATAATGCAATAACCGGCATAGCTCCACGCCTGATACAAGGCAACCGGCTCACGTTCGAACATGATGAAAATCTGCTGTTTGAAGCAGGAAACGAATTCAGACGGTTCGACACACGCAGCCTCCGTTTCAGATCAGAACGGTTAGGTGAAATCATACCTTCGTCAATGCATTATGAAGTTTTTCTATTACCCGACCAGCCAAGGGCCTTTCGCAGGTATTTAACCGAAAGGGACCTGAACGGAGGGTTTGAAATCAACACGCATGATGCCAGAGACAAAAATCTGGAAAGCGACTACGCTTATGTCCATTTCCGACTGCCGGTGCACGAATCTTTCGAAAATGCTTCGGTTCACGTAATGGGTGCAATGACAAACTGGTCGTTTACCGAAAAAAACAAAATGCACTTCAACCAGGCAACCAGGTCATACGAAGCAACCATTCTGCTAAAGCAGGGGTTTTATAATTACATGTACGCTTTGCTGGAAGAAGGAGAAAGTACCGCCCGCCTGGCAGATATAGAAGGGAGCTTTTCGGAAGCAGAGAATGACTATACCATATTTATATTTCATCGCAGGCCCGGAACGCTTTACGACAGGTTGATCGGGAGGGGGGTTCTGAATTCGCGAATTTTGCAGGTCAGCCCCCGCTGATGAGATGCATTACAATCACTGTATCACCATCTTTAACCACAGCATTTTCAAAATTGGCCGGCAAAACCGGAATTCCGTTAATGCGGACTGCCAGAAATTTGAAAGTAAAATTTTTAATTTTCAGTAGTTCGCTTACCGTGATTGAGTCATATCCATCAATCTGGTCGGGTTTATTATTGAGGGTAATTTTCATTTTGAGAGACAATTACTTACTAAATCTTACCCTTCAGGCTATTCGAAATTGGTTTTTAACTCTTCCTTCAGGAAGTCAATTGCTCGCCGGGTTGCCATTTTTTCGACGCTCATCTCCAGCAATTTATTGCTAAGTTCGACCGAAGAAGCGTTTTCAGAAATTTGGGTTGCCGATATGTTGATTTGCCTGATCATCTCCTCCTTTGCGGCTTTGACCAATTCCCACGCCCCTTTGGAAACAAAAAGTTGCTGCGAGAGGTTGTGGTTGAATTCGTCGCGTATAGTCTGCACGAGCAATTTTTGAAATTCAACTGCACTCATCCCTTGTTGATGCAGTCTCATAACCAGGTTGGCAGGCGAAATCCGTTCGAGCAACATGATAATACGCTCATAGGCCTGCAAGCGCAATGGCAGGGTTGTCCGCAATTTTTCAAGGCGAAAATCAACATCGCGCCTTTTATTTTCATGAACAAAAAACTCTTTGAGCAAAAAGTAGGCTGTAAGGAAAACAACCAATGCAGGAATGGTGTAAAAAACCGAATTTATCAATGATTCTAATAGGTTGCCCATATATTTAAATTTCAGCAAAGATAATGGCTTTTGTATTAACCTCAGGATTATCCAAAGCTGCAACTTGCAGCTTAAAACCTTGAGATAAATCCAGCCAGAATAGTTTATTTGTTAAATTTGTCCGGTGGGGCAGCAAGTGTCCCAAAAAAGAAACTTAAATGCTTGTGGTATTTCATCCCTTTATTTATGATAGCTTTATCGGACCGCATTCAACGACTTTCTGAATCAGAAACCCTGGCTATGGCTCAAAAGAGCCGCGAGTTAAAAGCCAAAGGGTTCAATGTGATTAACCTTAGCCTTGGAGAGCCCGACTTTTTTACCCCTGATCAGGTGAAAGAAGCCGCCATACAGGCCATCAAAAACAACCACTCGTTTTATACTCCTGTAAATGGCTATCCCGATCTCCGGCAAAGCATCAGCAACAAATTGCGACGCGACAACCAGCTCGAATACAGCCCTGAACAGATTGTAGTTACCACCGGAGCGAAGCATGCCTTGATCAATGTTCTGATGTGCCTGATCAATCCGGGCGACGAAGTGATTATTGCTGCCCCTTATTGGGTCAGTTACCGCGATATGGTCCAGATAGCCGAAGGAAAGCCGGTTTTTGTTTATGCCGGTATTGAAAATGATTTTAAAATATCGGCCCACCAGCTCGAAGCCGCCATAACTCCCAAAACAAAGGCATTTATGTTCTCGAGCCCATGTAATCCAACCGGCTCGGTTTACACTGCTGAAGAACTGAAAGCTTTTGCCGATGTGCTGAGCAGACACCCCCATGTTTATGTTTTGTCTGACGAAATATATGAGCACATTAATTTTATGGGGCGGCACGAAAGCATAGCCAGCCATGAGAATATACGCGACCAGGTAATTGTGATTAATGGGGTTTCGAAAGGATTTGCAATGACTGGCTGGCGCATAGGTTATCTTGCAGCACACCTCGACATTGCCAAAGCCTGCACCAAACTACAGGGACAGTTCACCTCAGGAACCAACAGCATTGCCCAGAAAGCGGCCATTGCTGCCATGGAAGCCGATCCGGCCAGCACCCGACACATGCTTTTAAAGTTCAGGGAACGGCGCGATCTGATGCTGGGACTTTTAAAGGAAATCCCAGGCTTGATCATCAACGAACCTCAAGGTGCGTTTTACCTCTTTCCCAATGTGAAGGCATACCTGGGCAAATCTGATGGCTCGGTAAAAATCGAGAATTCGACTGCATTATGCATGCACCTGCTCAACAAAGCCCATGTAGCCCTGGTACCGGGCGATGCCTTTGGTGATCCGCAATGCATAAGGTTATCCTATGCCACATCCAACGATTTGCTTATCGAAGCCGTCGGGAGGATTAAACATACCTTGGCTGAATTGAAATAATGTTTTAAAAATAAGGACCACTTTACGGAATGTTTGACAAGGATAAATTAACAGAGCTTTTTGGAAAGTTCTCAGGTTTTAAAGCGCTCATCATAGGCGATGTAATGATCGATGCTTACCTGTGGGGAAAAGTTGAACGGATTTCGCCCGAGGCTCCTGTGCCGGTTGTCTCACTCAAGCAACGCGAAAACCGTTTGGGAGGGGCTGCCAATGTTGCCCTAAATATACAAAGTCTGGGCGCAACTCCACTGGTATGCGCCGTGGTTGGTCAGGACGACAAAGGCACTCAATTTTTCGACCTGATGAAGCAAAGCCAGATGTCTTGCGATGGTATTATTACAAGCCCAAGTCGAAAAACCACTGTGAAATTCCGGATCATTGGAAACAACACCCAACTTTTGCGCGTTGATGAAGAAACCGAAAGCGACCTGATACTTGACGAAACAAACAGGCTTTTCGACAGGATCGCAACTTTTGTAAAGACGGGAAACGCCCATGTTATCATTTTTGAAGACTACGACAAGGGCGTCATCACCCCTTTATTGATCGATAAAGTGGTAGCCCTTGCACATGAACATGGTATTCCGGTTGCAGTGGATCCCAAAAAGAAAAATTTCATGCATTATCATGGGGTTGACCTCTTTAAACCCAACATGAAAGAACTTCGCGAGGGCTTAAAGCTTGATGAGGAACCGTCAACTATTGAGGAAGTATTGAAATCGGTTTCATTGCTTCAGGAAAAACTCAAGGCCGACATGGTGCTTACCACCCTTTCGGACAAAGGCTTGATCTTCAGCAAGAAAAATAAGGCCGAAACCTATGAAACAGGCCATTTCCCGGCACACTTACGTAAAATTGCCGATGTTTCGGGAGCCGGTGACACGGTTATAAGCGTAGCTTCGCTGTGCATGGCCGCCGGTGCAGCACCTGATGTTATGGCCAGGCTGGCCAACCTGGCCGGGGGGCTTGTGTGCGAACAGGTTGGGGTTGTTCCGGTATGCAAGGAACAACTTTATTCAGAAGCCATGAAAATTTTCTAATTTGCCCATGACAAAAAAAAACCTGGAATTGCTTCAGCAGGAAATCTCCACTGCTCCATTTGGCAAATCAATTGCACATTCCAACCCCATTGCACAATTCGCCATCTGGTACGACCAGGCGGTACAAAGCGGCCTTTTGGAACCCGGCGCCATGACACTTGCCACCGTTGCTCCTGATGAAAGTCCCAGCGCAAGGATAGTATTGCTGAAGGCGTTCGACGACCGAGGCTTTGTTTTTTACACGAATTACAATAGTGCAAAAGCCCGGCATCTTGCGGTGAACCCCAACGTAAGCCTGATATTTTTGTGGCTTGAACTCCAGCGGCAGGTGAGGATCGAGGGCCGCACAGAAAAAGTTACGGGAAGCGAATCAGACGAATATTTTTCCACCAGACCCCGTGCAAGTCAGATAGGTGCCTGGGCATCGCCTCAAAGCCAGGAAATACCAGGCAGGCAAAATCTCGACGACAGATATCTGGCCATGGAGAAAGAGTTTCAGGGGAAAGAAATACCCCGACCCGAATTTTGGGGTGGCTACAGGGTAATACCAGAAACAATAGAGTTTTGGCAAGGAAGAGAAGGCAGACTCCACGACAGGCTAATTTACCGGAAGTACGAAGGCCAATGGACTATTAATCGGCTTGCGCCCTAATCACAATAACAGGAAGTTTCAATGCGTTTCATTTAACGGTATTCTAAAATCCTTCAAAACATGAGATCAAGGCATATCCTTTTATTTCCGGTTTTCGCAATAATTGTTTGCCTGCTCAGTACATCCACCCTTAGCGGCCAACGGGGTATTCCCATCCGTCAGAACTTGCCTCATTACGACTTCAGACCGTATCACTTTGGGTTTTCCCTGGGGGTAAACCAAATGAACTTCTCCATCCAGCCTGTAGAGATCGATTCTTTAAGAATCCTCAATACGATGGCAGGAAGTCCTCATGGCGAACTGGTCTCCGTGCTTCAAAGGCCTGAGTTTGGCTTTCACATAGGCATAGTTTCCAACCTGCGCCTTGCCCCAATGTTCGACCTGAGATTCGTGCCTACCCTGGCCTTTGGCGAGAGGTTTCTTGAATACAGGTTTCTGCGGGGGGGTGCAATACACATCATTAATCAACCATTCGAGGCAACCTTTATCGACCTGCCGCTGCATCTGAAATATAAGTCCATGCGCATGTCGAACGTCAGGGCTTATGTGCTTGGCGGATTCAAATTCAGCATCGACCTTTCGTCGAACCAATTTAAGGAGGAAGCCGAGCCCGACCTCATTTTTGCCCGGACCCTGCGCGACGATTTCCATTACGAAATGGGCGCCGGGTTGGACTTTTATTTTTACTACTTTAAATTTTCAGTCGAAATCAAAGCTTCATTCGGATTAAGAGACCTCATCAGGCACGGGGAGCAAGGCCGCATTTTTTACGATCCGATCGACCGGCTCAAATCGAACACCATCATGGTTTCATTTTTGTTCGAATAACAAAATCAACTACATTTGACTAAGAACTGCCACTTCAAAAAGGATAAATCGAGCATTTTTTAAGAAAATCAACGCGGATGAAGGACAACAATGGGTTATTGTACAGTAAACTTGTGGGGAAATCTCTGCTGAAGAAAAAGGTATATCAAAATACCATTGAGGTTTTTAATGAGCTTAAAAAAGAAGCAGCCAGATTGTGTGAGGTGACCGGAATGCACCTGAAAAGAGACGGATTGGATATACAACTGAACTTCCAGGACAAGGGTGATATGGAGGCGGAAATATGCTTCGGTTCCGATACCATTGTGTTTGGAATGCACAGCAATGTTTTCGAATTTTCACGAATCCACGAGGTGATGAAAACACCTTATATACAAGCCGACACGACCAGGTCGTTCTGCGGGCAGATTACCTTTTTTAATTTTCTGACCGACTCATTCAGGTTTAACAGGTTAAACGACATGGGATACCTGGTAGCACGCATATTTATAAACAAGGAAAAATTTTTCCTGGTTGAGGGGAAGCACCAAACGGGATTTTATTACAACCAATTTATGCCCGAAGCCATAAACCAGTCAGCCATGCGGAAAATTCTTGAGGCAGCCATGAGCTACAGTGTTGATTTCGACCTCCTGGTACCTCCTTACGATATGGTGAAAGAAATAACGGTTGCCGACGCTGTCGAAAATCATTTCAATTTGAAAATGAAAACCGCCAAACGCATGGGATTCAAATTTCTGGCCGACCACGACCAGAACAACAAAAACAAAGACTAACCGGCTTTACAAACAAAATCCCATACTACGATTCCTGCAGCCACTGAAACATTTAAAGAATGTTTGGTGCCGAATTGTGGAATTTCGATACAAGCATGGCATAGCTGCAGAACCTCCTCCCCAACACCTTTTACCTCATTGCCTAGAACCATTGCATAAGGTTGCTCCTGTTCAGGAACAAAGTCTTTGAGCGGAATGCTTCTCTCTACCTGTTCGAGGGCCATTACTTTATAGCCGCTTTCAATCAAATGATGGATGGCATCCGTTGTTTTCTCGAAATACCTCCAGTTCACCGATTCGGTTGCGCCCAGGGCGGTTTTTTGTATTTCGCGGTGGGGCGGTGTTGCAGTAATTCCACAAAGCAATATCGACTCCAGCAGAAAGGCATCAGCAGTGCGAAAAACCGACCCAATGTTCATCATGCTGCGAATGTTGTCGAGCACCAATACCAAGGGAAATTTTCTTGATTCGTGGAATTCTTCGGTAGTTTTGCGGCCGAGCTCGGCCATACTCAATTTTCTCATGTGGCATACAGTCTATTCCGGGGTTGCCGGCACCACCAGTTCGACAAATCTTTTCATACCGGAGGTAGCTTTTTCGCGTATCAGGGTCAGATCGGGAATATGGCCAACAGGGAGGTCGCCGGGGTCGATCAGGTAAACCGGCACTCCACGCTGCACATAGCCTACAAGCCCGGCTGCTGGGTAAACGTTGAGGGAGGTTCCCACAATAAGATAAATATCTGCAGTAGTAGATATTCTGGCAGCAACCGAAATCAATGGTACCGGTTCGCCAAACCACACTATGTGCGGCCTTAGCTGCGAACCCTGCGGGCACAGGTCGCCTTTCTTCAACTCCCAACCATCGAGGGTAAGAACCAGATCAGGGTTTGAGGTGCTCCGTACCTTTTTCAGCTCCCCATGCAGGTGAAGCACATTCGTAGAACCTGCTCTTTCGTGCAGGTCGTCCACATTTTGGGTAATGATCTGAACATCGAAATATTTTTCAAGCTCTGCCAATAGATAATGAGAAGCGTTGGGCTGGGCTTCGAGCAATTGACGACGCCTCTGATTGTAAAACTCCAGCACCAACTCCATGTTTTTTGTCCAGGCCTGGGGGGTGGCAACATCCATAATATCGTGGTCTTCCCATAAGCCTCCACTGTCGCGAAATGTTTTGATGCCACTCTCGGCGCTTATACCGGCGCCACTCAATACAACCAGCCGTAATTTTTCCATCGGGCGAGATTTCGATTTTATCTTTAAAAATCTAGTTCCGACGTATAATTCGAACCGCCGGTTTTATTAAAATTACATTCAAAAACAGGAATCCTTGAAGCTTATCTTCAGAAATTCGTTCCGGAAACCCATATTAAAATCAAAAATTACCACTTCAGCTCCAATCACTCCAAGCGATAAACATTTACACCAAAACGGCATGGGCCATCAGTACAGTCCTCCATGATTACCTTCAGACGATAGGTGGAGGGAACTGAGGGGGTAATCGAAACCAAAGGAAAGTCGTCAGCCTCATAATCGCTTGATAACAAGTCATCTGTCAGGGCATAAAGTTCCAGATCAAGATTGAAACAATCGTGGTCACAAACACCCAATATCTTGTAGGTAAATCCAGGCTCCATTTCAATGAGTACCCAGGAGTGGGCATCATCCTGAAGGGATCCGATTATCATGTTGTGCGACTGACTGGTCAATCCAAGTTCCCGCTCAAAATGCCTGAACTGGTTATTGACCTGAATGGTCCATTCATCCAGTGGCTGCATAAAATTTTGGGGAAAAGCCACAACCGCTATCAGAATAAATCCTGACGAAAGAAAAATTTTCATAAACGTCCAAAAGGATTTTTGTGCTTTCATAATTTCATTTTCTATGCTAAAAAATATTTATGTTACACATCAAAATTACAAATACCCTGAAGCCGAATTGGAGAAACTAAAATTAATTTAAAACCAGGTAAAGGATTCCGGCAATGGCGAGAAGGAAGAAAATGACCGAAAGCAGAATAACCCTTCGGCTGCGACGAAGCATCAGGTTCTCTTGTTGAATCTGTTTTTCAAAACCGATTCGCCGCAACAGGTTTTTGACCTTCTCCATGGTAGCCTCATTTTTTACCAGATAGTCGTAAGCCCCCAAAGCCATGGAATCCTGGGCCAACTTCTGGCTGTCGTATGCCGTAAGAAATATCACTTTCGACGAAGGCGATTTTTCGCGGATTATTTTCATTACCTCCAGGCCTGTTTTTTCCCCTTCGCCAAAAAACTGGTCAAGCAGGATAATCTCAGGTCTTTGATGTAATTCGGCAATACACTCTTCGCCGGTGTGGAACAAACTGATGTTTCTGAAATTTCTTCCTTCGAGGGTATGAATCAGGGTGCGCGAAAAAAAATGATCGTCGTCCACTACGAAAATGCTGGTAAAGTCGGGTTTAGCCATGGCAAATTTCTTTGTTACGAATGTACTGAATTAATCAATATATAAAGCGACCGCTATTTTTAATGAAATAGCAAGATACGACAGCAGCACCACTCGGATAAAACCTTGTAGAGCAACACTTTGGTGGGCCTGGCATGTATTCCTTATCCGATAGTTTTTGCAACCTGCTGAAATTGAATCGCTGATTCCAAATGCTGCTGGACTTTTTCCGGTATTTGCTATTTTTGTAAAAGCAGCAAGCATTCCTTTTGATTATCAATACCATATAAAGATGAAACACCAGCATTTTGTCAGAACATTATACATGCTTCTTTTGGCAACAACAGTGAATTCATGCCAACTGGGCCGTTATGTCTGGTATGGGCGCAGTGATTTACTGAGTCACCATGAAATTTTTCCCTACAGGAAACTATACGCAAGCACTGATGAAACATTTATGTTTCCCTTTTCTGTTACCGCTCCAGCGCATCCCGCCATCAATCAGGTAATTGAAAAGTACAACTTGATGATCAAAACCTTAGGGATCGGCGAAAATTTACTGGACGGATCGTACGAATCATTCGAAACATTTCTTCAATCGAAAGAAACGGCAGCTTTTATCATCATTCAAAGAGATTCTATTCTTTATGAAAATTATTTTGGCCGTTATTCACGGGAGTCAATATTACCTTCGTTTTCCATTGCCAAATCCATTCTTTCGGTTTTAATAGGGTGCGCAATTGACGATGGACTGATACAATCCGTACATGAACCGGTAACCAATTATATTCCCGAGTTGAAGGAACTCGGGTTCGAGGAAGTAAGCATCAGAGATTTGCTGCAAATGACATCGGGAATTGATTTTGAGGAGAACTATGCCAATCCTTTTGGTGATGTTGCCAGGATATATTTCGGAACCAACCTGAGAAGGGCTATGCTAAACACCAGGCTCGGCACCGAAACTGAACGCCGGTTTTATTACAACAGTGGAGATAGTCAGTTGCTCGGTATGGTTCTCGCAAAAGCCCTTAACGATAAAAGCATAACCCGGTATATGCAGGAGAAATTATGGACACCTCTGGGGATGGAATTCGATGGAAGTTGGAGTCTCGACAGGAAAAACGGATTGGAAAAGACCTTTTGTTGCATCAATACACGTGCAATTGATTTAGCAAAAATTGGACGCCTGATGTTGCATGGTGGCAGTTGGAACGGCCGGCAAATTGTTTCCGAACAATGGGTAAAAACATCCACCAAAACAGATACAACCTATGGAAGCGAAAGTTATTTTCAGTACCACTGGTGGTTAATAAGGGGGAGTATTTCGGCCACAGGCCATGGAGGACAAATCCTTTATATTTATCCCCCCAAAGAGCTGATTATTGTTCGATTGGGCAACGATCGCGGCGGAATAAACTGGAACATGTGGAGCGGTGCAATTGCCAGGCTGCTGGAGTAAAAACAGTCAATTTAATCAAAACGAAATCATTACATTCAGGAAAGAATAATGGCAAAGGTTATTCTTTGAAATTGAAATCTGCCGGAGAGTTAACCGCAACATAAAGAAGCGAACTGAAAAGAACAGTAAATAACCGCCTATTTACAAATTCCACAAACTTTTGTGCAGGTAAGAAATTCCAAAAATTGTAGTATATGACACCAAAGCAAATTCTGGAAAGTTGGATTGATGCTTTCAATAATGCGGATGCGGAAGCAATAGCAGAATTGTACACAGAGGATGCCATAAATCACCAGGTACCCAACGAACCGATAATTGGAAAAACAGCCATCAAAAAGATGTTCAAAGAGGAGTTTGCTTTGGCTGAAATGACATGCATTCCGGAAAACATTTTTCAGGATGGATGTTGGGCAATATTAGAATGGAAAGATCCGAAAGGACTTCGAGGATGTGGGTTTTTTAAGATTGAAAATGACAAAATCTGTTTTCAACGTGGATATTGGGATAAACTTTCATTTCTAAAACTACATAACCTTCCCTTTCCAGATTGATCAATTCCTTAATTCTAATACAGGAAACTCAGGGTAATTTTTTACCCGAACTCACTCCTAGCATCGAGGCAGGTTTTTAAACAATTGTTCATAACTGCTGTTGAAACATTGTGCATTAAAACAATGAAAAAAACTTGACAACAACCGTTCCTGCAGCGTACATTTGTTTCATCAGGTGAGCGATAAAAGGCAGCTTAAAAACATCTGGGAGAAGGAAGGCGCACTTAGCTGGGCGTTTATCCGGATCGAACAAATCGCAAGATTTGCCAAGTTTTTAAGCCGGAGTTCCAACCCTGCAACCATGCCGCGAGGTGTGTCTCGAAAGGTTGGATCAATCAGGCAAAGACCGCTCGACGTTCTTTAAATGACTGAGTCGAAGGCAGCACAAAGTTTATGGCACAACCATTTTACTTCTGCTGAAATGCAAACAGCCTACGGGCTGGTTAAATTTGCCTTTTTTGAAAAACCATTATTAATGATTTTTTGAATCTGAACCCCCAACCGCAAGGAAGGGCCAGTGGATAAAAACACATGATAAGAAGATTCAGATCAGGTCCTTACAAAAACGACACTCCGTCTGTAAAAAAGTGTTCAATGCACTTCTAACAGACAGCCTGCGTGCAATGCCTTAGCGGGTATTGTACAATGGTTCAGGGTTCGTTCACAAAAAGCCTTCGGGTTTTAAGTTGCGAGCCGGCCAGAATAACAGTAACCTGGCATCTTTAAGACGAAAGTCTTAGAGCATGGATGGGAACGATTCGAACAGAGTTGTTCCCATCATTGTTTTTATAAACCTAGGAATTAGCTTGTCGCAAAGCTAAAGGCTCGGTGCAATGCGCTCCATGTAAAACTGTTGCATACATTCCCGAATCTCATCCCGTACCGAGCGAAACCTGCTCCAGATATATTCTTCCGACCCGGATTCGAGTGCAGGATCGTCGAATCCCATGTGCAACCTGTTTTTCACCTTTCCTGAAAAGGCTGGGCATGAATCTCTGGCACCTCCGCAAACAGTTATCACATAATCCCATTCCTGGTTGAGGTACAATTCGACAGGGTCGGATGTATGCCGACTGATATCGATTCCTGCCTCTTTCATTACCAAAACTGCTTTTTGATTTAACTGCCCTGAAGCCTGGGTGCCGGCAGAAAAAACCCTGAGGCGGCTGTCTAGTTTTTGAAGAAAACCGTGCGCCATCTGACTACGACACGAATTGGCCGTGCATAGAATTAAAATTTTCACAGATATATTATTACAGAAAAAGACTATCGCCAAATAAAGCGCCTAATGACTTCCGCAACAGCCCATTTGGCGATTAAAACCTATGAGCCGAAAGCCTCCTTCCGAAAAATCAATGGTAACCCTGTTGAGGTGTTCCCAAAACCCGGAAGCAATAAAAAAATCGATCCCCCTGATGTTGAGCTGCAGCTCATCCTGCTTTGCCTGCTCGGCCAGTTCCATTTGCACAGAGGTTCCGCAGCAATTTTCATTATTATAAATTCGAACTCCGCCCGGGCGGTCTTCCATGGAATCAAAAATCTCCAGAAATTGCGCAAGCGCTTCATCGGTGATGTTTAATTTATTTTGAAGTAAAGAATCCATTGTCCTGGGTTTATTTGGGCATTAGGCCAGTGTAAAAACTATTAAAACTACATTACATACAAAAAAAACAGGCCTTTGTTCAATCCAAATCCCCACACCTCAAAAAGCATGTAAATATCTTTATGGATATAAGTAGCTAAAAAGTAATAGATGAACAGGTTAATTGAGTTTGCCCAAAAAACGTGTTAAAAAAAATTCGTGAATTTCTTTGATTATACGCCATGTTGCCCTTATTTTCGCTGATGGATTTCAAGTACTAAAACTGGGAATTATTGAAAAGCTCAGCGCGGTAATGAAAATGAACAAGCATGTTTTTTTCGACCGGTTGGCCATTGGGCTGATTTCGGTGCTGTTGGGAAAAAGAAAATATTTTTCCAGGAGCATCGATTCTGACCCTATTGAAAAACACCTTGAAGAAATTGCCTTCATACTTCCTGAGCTCATTCAGAAAGGCGACTATGAAATACCTGCTTCCAGCTTAATCGGCGATTTCGATCCGGCGGTTAAGGTGGTTCAATGGCTGGGGTACGATTTCCCTTCGATCATTTATCATCATGATTTCAATGAGCGACCGTTCGAGTTGCATGAAGATGCAAGAAACACTTTTTTTCAACTGTTTATAAAATGGCCACGGCGCATACCGGCCAACCTGCTTCTTGTCAGAGCACCGTTTCATAATGGGAAACTGAGTCATTACATCGAAAAAATAACCGACCTGAATCAATTTATTGCCATGCTGTCGGGTCAGGCAAAAATTACCCAGGGCATCGTAAAACAGTTTCGAAGCCGTAGTTCGGAATCTGTTATTGTAACCGGTGTTGGGCTTGGAGGCTGGATTACCAACCTGCACAGAGCTTATTATAATTCCGCGCAGGCCTACGTTCCCATCCTGGCAGGGGCAAAACTTGAAGAAATGCTATTGACCTCGCACTTTCGACATCTTTGCTCCAAGGAGGCATTGGCCAACCGGGATGCGATTTCCAAAAAAATATCCTTTTTCCAAAAATTCCGTACCGTAACCACCTCCAATCTTTATCCGGTGCTTGCCCGGTATGATCAGCTTGTGGATTATACCGTTCAAAAACCTGCTTACAACGGCTTTCCCCTGCGTACCTTCAACAATGGACATATTTCGGCCATCCTGCGCCCGGCACTCTACCGGGAGCATATCCTTGAAGTGTTGCAAATGTACTCCTGAATCCACCAGGAAGCCT
>DATIKH010000019.1:0-25427 GCA_035477775.1 Bacteroidales bacterium
AGCCTGCGCAGCAGGTTGCGCTCCCGGATATTTATTTTTTCGGGTGATATGTTCAGGCTGATGCCCTCTACAAGCTCCTCACCGGCCATGCGCAGAATAGAGCGGATACGGGCATGGGTGTATTGGATGAATGGCCCGGTATTGCCATTGAAATCAATGGATTCGGCCGGATTGAACAGCATGTTTTTCTTCGGGTCAACCTTCAGGATAAAGTATTTCAGGGCGCCCATGCCCAGAACCTGAAACAGTTCCTCTTTTTCGGATTCGCTGAAATCCTGAATTTTTCCCAATTCCTCGGTGGTGCTGCGGGCAGTTCCAATCATTTCGTCGATAAGCTCATCGGCATCCACCACCGTGCCCTCGCGCGATTTCATCTTGCCTTCGGGCAGGTCAACCATGCCGTAGCTGAGATGGAAAACCATGTTGGCATAAGGCTTTTCGAGCTTCTGCAGTACCTTTTTCAGCACATCGAAATGGTAGTTTTGCTCGTTGCCCACAACATAGATCAACTTTCCGGCGCCAAAATCGTCGTAGCGCAACTGGGCCGTGCCCAAATCCTGTGTAATGTAGACCGAGGTGCCATCGCTCCGCAACAGCAGCTTTTCGTCAAGAGGGTCAACACTCAGGGTTACCCAGACCGAACCATCGGAGCGACGCTCAAAGGCTCCTTTCTCAAGGCCTTCCCTTACCAGCTCCTTGCCCAGAATGTATGTGCCGGACTCGTAATACACCTTGTCGAAATCCACCCCAAGGCTCTTGTAGGTAACATCGAAGCCCTGGTAAACCCAGCTGTTCATTTTTCGCCACACTGCGGTGGTTTCGGCATCGTTTTGTTCCCATTTAACAAGCAACTCCTGTGCTTCGGCCATCAGGGGCGCCTCCTTGCGGGCATCCTCCTCGCCAAGCGGCGTGGTGGCGGTGATTTCAGCGACCTGTGCGCGCAGCTCCTTCTCGAACCTTACGTAGAAGTCGCCCACCAGCTTATCGCCCTTCCTGCCGGCAGTTTCGGGCGTTTCGCCATGCCCGTACTTCATCCAGGCCAGCATCGACTTGCAGATATGAATGCCGCGGTCGTTGACCAGGTTCACCTTGAAAACCTTTTTGCCCGATGCCTCGAGGATACGCGCCACCGAAAATCCGAGCAGGTTGTTGCGCACATGGCCAAGGTGAAGCGGCTTGTTGGTGTTGGGCGACGAGTACTCTACAACCACAGGCTGCGAGCCGTCGAAAGGCCTGAAACCAAAATGCTCGTTGTTCATTTCCTGCCCAAGGAAACCGGCCCAGAACCCACCGCTGAGGCTGATGTTCAGAAAACCCTTCACCACATTTACGGCGCCCACCTCCGGAACCCTTTCTAACAAGGCATTGCCAATCTCAGCGGCGGTTTGCTCGGGCGAAAGCCTAAAAAGCTTCACAAAAGGAAACACCACCAGGGTAAAATCGCCCTCAAACTCCTTGCGGGTCTTTTGCAGCGCCAGAGCCTGCTCCGGCACTTTTTCACCAAACTTTTCGCCGATAAACCCCTCAATAGCCGACAGTATCCTGTTCTCCACTTTCATAATCCATGCATTAAGCCAGCAAAATTAACCCAAAAAACCTAAATGGATGGAGCGGGGGGAATTTTGGGGTGGGTAGAGCGTGAAGCAAGATAAGGAACAAACAGACTGTATAGATTCAAAGTAATTTACCACCGAAAGCCGGGAAATTCAATAAAAATAATTTGCCTTTTGCGTTGACAAACTGTAATTTAGCAATTAAATATTTTAGCGGATTATAGCGCAATTTGTTTCTTATAAACAATTATTATGAAAGGCCCGAAAAAAGGGAAAGCTTACATTAACCCTCAAAATCAAATTATATGAAAGAAACGATGTTTAATGTTAAAACATTCCTGTTGCTTATTTTTATTTGCGTCCTGTGTGGATTTATTTACACATTAATAAATAACTTATGGGGCATTTTAGGAATCCTGTTTGTAGTTTTAACTGCAGGATTTTTCTTTTTTGCGGGGGGAAATTTCGTCAACCAAGGATTGTTCCTTAAATCCATTTGGATTTTAATTTTCATTGCATTTATACCGATTGTTTTTTGGATAGAACATTATTACATAAATTCGATTGAATGGTATAATGGCATTCCTGCTACGGTATATCTCCTAATGTTTACATTAGGTCTAATATTCAGGAAAATACCCCTTTTCAATAAATCAAAGAAGTCTCTGTTTAGTGAGGAGGGATAATTAAATTGAATAATCTGTATAGAACAATATAAATATTTGAGGGGCATATGAATATTTAAAGTTTGTATTTTGGAAAAGTTGAAAATTGCAGGTGCATCAAAATCGCCCTCCCCTTTCGGGGCGGAACAATCCACAGGGGAATTGCCTTTTACCAGGCTTTAGCCCCTAACGGGGCGCCACCGCGCTGAGTTCTATTCGCTATTATTCATTATCTTGCAAATCCCCACTGGCGAACAAGCCCATCTCCATTTTATTGACCATTCTCGTTTTAACTATCCCAACCGCGATAGTTTAACGGAATTTCGGAGGTTTATTTCTATATTTGTGTGGGAACGATTAATAGAATTCTGTGATTTTATGTGGCATTTATTTGAAACAGCGAAAAAAATATGGAAATACAGCTACCAACAAAAAAAGGCCAACCAAATACAAATCCAACAGTTGAAATCAACCAGCTTGTTGTAATAGGTGCCAACGGCTCAGGAAAGACAAGATTTGGCTCAAATATTGAGCAACGATACAATCAAAAAACACATAGGGTTTCTGCTCAGAAATCACTTTCAATGCCTGACTTTGTAAGCACTAAGTCAAAAGAAGTTGCTGAAGGTGAATTTTTGTTTGGAGCCTGGGACAAGGATAATTCTAATTATATTAGGACAACAGGTTGGCTTCATTTTCGTTGGGGTAATAACTTAAATACTTTTCTACTCAACGACTGCGAAAAACTAATGGTCTTGTTGCACTCAGAAGAGTATGAGCATTCACTGAACTTTAAGGAACAAGGGGGTATCAAGCCAAACACCAAATTAGACAGAATTCAAAAAATTTGGGAGATGTGCTTGCCTCATAGAAAGTTAAGAAAAAAGGCAGGCGTAATTGAAACATATCCACCAGGCCAAGAAACAAATACTTACAATGCTTCTCAAATGAGTGATGGAGAACGAGTTATATTCTATTTGATAGGCCAGGTTATTTGTGCACCTTCAAGTTCAATAATAATCATTGATGAACCTGAAATGCACATTCATCGGTCGTTGGTTAAAAGCGTATTTGACCTAATCGAAATGGAAAGACCAGATTGTGCGTTTGTTTATTTAACTCATGACATTGATTTTGCATTTACTAGACAAAACGCTATAAAAATTTGGGCAAAATCTTATGAAGGAAATGATGTTTGGGATTATGAAATTTTAGATGAAAATTTACCTATTCCAGAACAATTGTATCTTGAAGTTCTAGGCAGCAGAAAACCAATTATCTTTTTAGAAGGGGAAGACAGTAGTATTGATTATGAACTTTATAAGCAAGTTTATTTCAACTATACTATCAAACCTTTAGGAAGTTGTGAAAAGGTTATTCAAACAGTTAAGTCTTTCAATGAGCAGAATAGATTTCATCATTTACAATCTTATGGCATTATTGACAGGGACAGAAGGCCCCAAAGGGATTTGCCTGGATTGAATTCAAAAAACATTTGGATTTTAGATGTAGCTGAAGCAGAAAATCTTCTGTTGGAAGAAAATGTTGTAAAAGCCGTTTCAGCACATATGGGAAAAGATCCTGAGAACACATTTAATCAAGTAAAAACTAACCTTATAAATTTTTTCACTACTCAACTTGAAAGCCAAATCCTTTTACATTTCAAGGAAGTTATTCGGAGAAATTATCTTAGCATTACAGAATTTAGTTCAAGAGATATTGCATCCGTCATTTCGGAAATTGACACCTTGTTCGCAGCCATAGACAAACAACAGATTTACAATGAAACAAAAACAGAATTCGATAGAGTATTGGCTAACAGTGACTATAATGCGATTTTAAGACTATTCAACCTAAAAAATGCGATAATACCTCAGTCTAAAGTTTGTGATTTGACAGGTGTAAGAAACAAAGAAGAATATTTAAAACTCGTTGTTAGTTTATTGAAACGCAATGACCCTGTGAGCATGTCTTTGAAAGCCGCTATCGAAACTAAGATTATAAAAAACGCCACATAACCTATGGCCAGCCAGCCAAAAGCTTTAAAAAAACCCGGTACTGCATAAGCAATACCGGGCTTTGCTTTAGGCTTTTTAGCAATCGATCAACACATATTTTTAGAAGGTTATATAATTTTCAGTGTAAGCTTCCTCTTTTTTCTTACCATTCATAATTAGCAGCCCACTGCCGCATTTTCACAAACACGCTCATAATTGAAATATTCACTTGAATGGCTACAGGGCTGTTGAGCACCGAAGAAAGCATTGCCACGCCTTGCTCGGTGAATATATAAGGCAGGAATTTTCTGTGTTTTCCGCGTTTTGTTTTTAAGGCCGCATTTAGCGACCTTAAAGGATCATTGACGCTGCTATTTAGCAACCTGAGAATTCGGGCCGCCTATCGAAAGGCAATAAAATACCTCCCATTCGGGGTTTGGTTGAATTGGCTATTTTCACACACTAAATTGCCCCCTGCCAAAGGTTATGCCCTTTAAGTAAATCTTAAAAAGACCAGTTCGTCGTATAATTCAAGAAAATTTTATATTTTAGAAAATCGAATTTCTACGGTCAAAACGATTTGAAACATGAATACATCGGGCCTTAAATGGCAAAGCATAGACGAGTATCACGCGCAATTTCCGGAAGAAATCGTTAACGTATTGCAGCAGCTGCGCATGGCAATAAAACAGGCAGCGCCGCAATTGTCCGAAACCATCAGTTATGGCATGCCAGCTTTTAAGCAAAATAAAGTTTTGGTGTATTACGCTGTTAACAAGAAGCATATCGGATTTTACCCCACCCCGGTGCCGATCAAAGTTTTCGAAAAAGATCTGGCAGGTTTTAAAACATCGAAGGGCGCTATTCAATTTCCGCTGGGCAAACCCTTACCTTTGTCGCTGATTAAAAAGATAGTGAAGTTCCGCGTGGAAGATGACCTGAATTTTGAAAAACCAAAAACCAACAAAAAATGACCGCTGATCCAAAAAATGCCGGTAAAGAAAATCCGGGTTGCAACACCACCCAAAGCAGCGTGAATCGCATTGCCAAAATGTCTTTTGCTTCGGTTTACCCCATGTATGTGGCAAAAGTAGAAAAGAAAGGCAGGACTGAGGAAGAGTTGCATCAGGTCATCGAGTGGCTGACAGGTTTCGACACCGGGAAGTTGCAGGAGTTGATGGAAGAGAACATCACGTTCGAAACGTTCTTTAGGAATGCTTCGCTAAACCCCAATGCGCACCTGATCACCGGGGTTATCTGCGGGTATCGCATTGAGGAAATCCAAGATCCCTTGATGCGACAGATCAGGTATTTGGATAAGTTGGTGGATGAACTTGCCAAGGGTCGGAAGATGGAGAAGATTTTGCGCCAACCGTAAGATTTTGCAAACAAACCAACCATAACAAAGACCTTATTAAGGTTAAGAATGAGCTTCAATGAATTAAACGGCTTCTAAAATGAAAGCAGATATAAGGCAGCTGATCGATTTCAACAAATTCGACACCCTTCTTGAAGGGTTTAATAAATCAACCGGCTTGATTTCCGGAATTTTTGATCTGGAGGGCAATATCCTGTCACAATCGGGTTGGAGGCAAATTTGTGTCGAGTTTCACCGCTCCCACTCCGAAACATCACAAAAATGCAACATCAGCGATACACTGCTGTCGGCGGTGCGAACTGAAGAATGTAAATACAACTTCTACAAATGCCTCAACGGCTTGGTGGATGTTGCTGTTCCGATAATGATCGACGGGGTACATGCTGCGAATCTGTTCTCAGGGCAGTTTTTTCTTGAGGAACCCGATTTTGATTTTTTTAGAAAGCAAGCAAAAGATTTTGGTTTCGATGAGAAAGCTTATCTCGAAGCGCTGAGTAAGGTTCCGGTAGTTTCGAAGGAAGAAGTAATTACAGCGATGGATTTTCTGCTTGACATAACTCAGCTTTTGTGCGATCTGGCCATTCAGAAGGCGCACCAGGTAGAGTTGAACAAGAAATTGAAGGTAAGCGAGCAAAACTTCAAATCGGTATTCGATTCGGCCGGAATAGGGCATGCGATCACATTTCCCTCAGGAGAAGTATATGTTAACGATACTTTCAGCAAAATAATGGGTTACAGCCGCGAGGAATTACAAGCGAAAAAATGGCAGGAAATGACCCCTGTGAATGAAATTCCTGTTATCGAGGCAATTATGGAGCCATTGTTAAAGGGTGAAAAAACAACAGAAAGGTTCCAGAAGAAGTTTATTCGTAAGGATGGTTCCCTTATGTGGGCTGATGTATGTCTTTCGGTGGCACGCGACGAACAAGGCAGTCCGCTGCACTATATCACCTCAGTAATTGATATCACCGAGTCGAAAGAGTCGCAAGAGGAAATCCGTTTGGCTCAGGATCGTTTTGAAAAGGTCGCAGCTACTACTCCGGGGATAGTCTATTCCTTTAAAATGCAACCCGATGGCAAATTTTTATTTCATTATGGCGTTGATCGCCTTAAAAAGTATCTTGGAATTCCAAATTTGCGGATTGAAGAAGATGCCAAAGCTATTATGAATCTTTCGCATCCGGACGATCTATATCATTTAACTGAATCTATTGCTATATCAGCCCGGGAACTGACGCCATGGCATTTTGAATGGCGCCTGAATCACCCCCTGCGTGGCGAACGATGGATTGAATGCCAATCAATGCCCATGCGCGAACCGGATGGGAGCATTCTTTGGACGGGCGTGGCAATCGACATTACAAAACGTAAAAATTATCAAAAAGCAATTTCAGAAAGTGAGGAGCGGTATCGGTCGCTGTTCGAAAACATGAACGCAGGATTTGTTCATTTCGAGGTAATTCAAAACGTAAACGGAGTTCCAATTGACCTTTTAATAGTTGCAGCAAATGAGGATTTCGAAAAAATCACGGAAGTGAAACTGACGGATTCTATTGGGAAAAGTCTTACCACAATACTTCCGGGTATTGAAAAGGAGGAACCAGCCTGGATTGAAATCTACTCCAAAGTTGCCCTTTCGGGCGAGCCAATTCAATTTGAACACACCTCAGAGTTTTTTGATAAATTTTTTACTGTATCTGCTTTTAAAGCAGGTCCGAAACAATGTGCAGTAACATTTGTTGATATCACTGCCCGTAAAAAGGCCGAAATGGAACTGATAGCCAGTAAGGAACGCTACCGCAACCTGCTTGAAGTGGCTCCGGTAGGAATTACCGTGGTAAAAGAAGGCATAATAACTTTTGTAAATCCTGCAGGCTTAAATATTATTGGCGCCCATAAAAGCGATCAAATAATCGGCAAGGAGATAAAGGACTTTATCTATCCGGCCTATTTGCAGGAATCGTCGAACCGTATTCAACGCTTATTGCAAGGAGAAAAAGGACTATATCCGGCTGAAATCAAATACGTTCGTCTGGACGGCAAAGTAATTGACGTAGAGATTTTTGCAACCAAGATCATTTTCAACAACACACCTGCAATTCAGGTTATTGTTACTGACATCACAGAGCGAAAACAACTTATCAATGAATTAAACAAACTGAACTCCGAACTCGAGTTCAAGGTGAAACAACGCACCTCCCAGCTCGAAGCCACCAACAAGGAACTTGAATCTTTTTCCTATTCTGTATCGCATGATTTGCGGGCTCCCTTGCGCCATATTAGCGGGTATTTGGATCTTATTAACAAAAAATTTAAGGATGCCCTGCCCGAAAAAGCCCAACATTACCTGGATAATGTTGCCGACGCTTCGAAGCAAATGGGAAAACTTATTGACGACCTCCTGCTATTTTCAAGAACCGGCAGGCAGGAAATAAGGCATGCTGAACTGGATATGGGTACGATAGTAAACGAAATAGTAGAAAATAAGATTTGGCCCGGCATCGAAGGCAGGGAAATAAATTGGACCATCAACCCTTTGCCTGTAGTTCAGGGTGACTATTCCCTGCTGAAGCAGGTTTGGATTAACCTTCTGGATAATGCAGTGAAATACACACGTAAACAAAATGTTGCAGAAATCACACTGGGTTCGTGGGAAGAACCAAAAGATTTCGTATTTTTTGTGCGCGATAATGGAGTAGGTTTCGACATGAAATATGCAAACAAATTGTTCGGAGTTTTTGAACGCCTTCACGACTTGACCGAATTTGAAGGAAATGGTATCGGATTGGCCAGTGTAAAGAACATTGTTACCAAGCACTTTGGAAAGGTTTGGGCTGAGTCCGAACCCGAAAAGGGAGCAACAATTTATTTTAGTTTGCCTAAAACCCCGGAGGAGGTATTATGAAAGACTTAAAAACAATTTTGCTCGTAGAAGACAACCCAAAAGATGTGGAGCTTACCGTAGAAGCGCTCCTGGAGTACAACCTAGCCAACAGTGTGGAGGTTGTAAACGATGGTATTGGCGCCCTGGAATACCTTAGGTTTGAAGGAAAGTTTAAAAACCGACAAAAAGGCAACCCGTGTGTCATCCTGCTGGATATAAAGATGCCACGTATGGATGGCATCGAACTTCTTGAGATCATCAACCAGGATAACAATCTGAGAACTATACCAGTGGTAATGCTTACCACATCGCGTATGGAACCGGATTTGAAAAAATGTTATGCCCTTGGTGCGAATGCTTATGTAGTAAAGCCTGTTGATTTTAAAGATTTTCTAACCGCAGTACGGCAAATTGGCCTATTTTGGGCGATCCTGAATGAGCAACCCTCTTGAGAGTAACACATGGAATTCAAAAAGGAAATAGAAAAACAGGTATTAAAACTCCTGGTACTTGAAGATTCCAAGCACGACCTGGAATTAATGACTGAGCTGCTTTCGGAAGCAGGCTATGTGCTGGACCTGACCTATGTAAAGGATGAGGCAGGGTTCTGTAAAGCCCTGGATGAAACCGCTTTCGATGTAATTATCTCAGATTTTAACCTGCCAGGCTTCGATGCATTTGGTTCATTGGAAATAAGCAAGAAAAAATGCCCGCAGGTTCCTTTTATATGCTTTTCAGGGGCTATAGGCGCCGAAACAGCTATTGAACTGCTGAAAATGGGTGCGGTAGATTATGTATTGAAAGACCGACCTGAGCGGCTGCCATTTGCTATAAAACGAGCCATAATAGAGGCCCAGGAAAAAGAAGCCCATTCACAGGCTGCAAGAGACCTAAAGGAAAGTGAACAGAAATTCCGTAACCTTTTTCAGAACCACGCTGCTGTTAAACTACTCATTGACCCTGATACTGGAAATATTGTTGAGGCCAATGAGGCAGCTTCGCAGTTTTATGGGTGGTCGGTGAAAAAGTTGCAGCAAATGAATATGTCGCAAATCAACACCCTCCAAAAGGATGTTTTAAAACAGGAGATGCAGAACGCAATCTCTTTAAGAAAGTTCTACTATGAATTTAAACACCGAAAAGCCGACGAATCTTTAATCGATGTGGAAGTTTTTACCAGCAGTGTTGAGATTGGCGGCAAACTGTTTCTTCACTCCATAATACACGACATATCGGAAAAGAAAAAAGCTCAGGAACGGGTCGAACTCCTAAAAAAAGCAATTGAGTCGAGCAATGTTGCAGTATGCATAACCGATATTTATGGCAAACTGATTTATGTTAACCCGTTTTTTGAAAAAAGCTCAGGCTATACCTCCAAGGAGGTGTTAGGCAAGAACCCACGAATTCAAAATTCTGGTCACCATTCCGAATCATTTTATGAAAATCTATGGAATACCATCCTCGCAGGCAATGACTGGGAAGGGGAAATGCTGAATAAAAGAAAAAACGGGGACTTGTATTGGGTTAATACGAATATATCTCCCATCAAAAACGACCAGGGCGCCATTACGCATTTTGTTGCTATCATGGAAGATACATCCGATAGAAAAAAGCTTTTGGAGATGCTTGTTTTTGCCAAAGAGAAAGCCGAAGAGAACGACAAATTAAAAACAGCTTTTCTCAACAATATTTCACATGAAATCAGGACACCCCTCAACGGGATACTGGGCTTTGGGCAGATTCTGACTGAGTGGGATGTAACCTTGGAAGAAAGAAAGGAACTGTTTAAATATGTGCAGCAATCGAGCAACCGCCTGATGAATACCGTTTCGGACTATATGGACATGGCCATGATTGTTTCGTGCACCATCGAGATCGAACAAAAAGTATTTGAACTTCAACCCCATTTCCAGGAAATTACCGATAAGGTAAAACCTTTATGCGCACTCAAAAAGATTGAATTCATTACCGAAATACCACCCAGAGCAATAAATCTTTCGATTCAATCCGACCCGGATTCCATTCGAAAAATATTGGAAAAATTACTTGACAACGCCATCAAGTTTACCCAAAAGGGAAGCATCCAATGCGGGTACCACCTTAAAGGTGATTTTGTGGAGTTCTATGTTCAGGACACAGGCATAGGTATCTCGAGCGACAAACTCGAATTGATGTTTGAAATGTTTACCCAGGAGGTTTCGGAAATGACACGCGGTCATGAAGGAAGCGGCTTGGGATTGGCCATCGCGCGCGGTTTTGTAACTCTTTTAGGCGGTGAAATATATGTTTCTTCCACCAAGGGCGAAGGCTCCAAATTTTCATTCACAATCCCGGTCAATGGAGTGGAGTCACCGCTGGGTGCAAAAAAGAATCAACCGGCTAAAAAAAGAAAACACCTCAAGCCCCTGATCCTTATCGCCGAAGACGATGAGTTGAACTATGAGTATTTTGCTGTTGTGCTCAAGACAAATGGTTACAAAACGCTTCGTGCCGTGAACGGTTTGGAAGCTGTGAGCTACTGCAGGCAAAATCCAAAAATCTCAATCGTTCTGATGGACATAAAGATGCCAGTTCTGGATGGTATTGAAGCGACCAGGCTCATCCGCAAATTCAAACCAGAATTGCCAATAATCGCCACTACTGCTCATGCACAACCTGGCGATCAAGGCCGCTTCCTTGAAGCCGGATGCAACGATTACCTCTCAAAACCGGTAAACAAAGAAAGATTGTTGTCTCTCATCAGAAAGCACCATTAGAACAATGGTCGCAGCAGTAAAGGATTGGGGTAAGTCAGAGAACACCGTTTTGCACCAAAGCTAATCGACCAGTTTGATATCTTCCAGGTCGGCGTCTTCGGCCAGGTCGGCGTCGTTTTCAGCATCAAACCCATCTGTGGCTTCGGCTTCTTCCTCCTCCTCGTCGAAAGAACCAAAAACATCCTTTTGGATGGCGGTGGCCTTTTTCACATCCCTGATACCTTCTTCCTTGTGGTTCGATTCGAAGAATGCTTCTGCTCTTGCCAAAATGGAATTCAGGTGTTTCGGGTTCAGTTTGATGGCAGCATTTAGAAATTCGATTGCTTTTTTATGCTCTTTTTTATACAAAGCCGCTACACCTTTGCCGTACCAGCCATAAGGGCAGGCCTTGTCAAGGTCGATGGCTGTTTCGAATGCACTCGAAGCGCTGGCATAATCCTGAAGCATAAGGTATGTGCCACCCAAATCGAGCCAAGCCTCCTGATTGTCCTTCGAAAGGCTTATGGTCTTCTCAAAATCTTTAATTGCGTCTTTATACTTTTCTTCGGCACCTTTAATTAAACCTCTTACGTGGTATGCCTTGAAATTCTTGCCGTCGATTTTCAACAACGCATTCAGGTCTTTCAAAGCCGACTCAAATTCATCGTTCCTGCAATAGGCACATGCCCTGCCATATAGCGCATCAGCATGGTTGGCATCCTTTTCGATCAATTGACCGAACAATTCAATAGCTTCTTCGAATTCCTTTTTTTTGAATTTCTCCCATGCCTTATCAAGCAAGTTGGCGGAGCTATGCAAATTGGTTTTCGTCATGAAATGTGGTTGAGTTTAAATTGCCTAATTTTGAGCCTGCTTTGAATACCGGTAACTGATTAAACTACGTCTTCAGAAATTTCCTTTCGCAAAACAAACCATTTTTCAAACTTAAACAAAAATGAAATAAAAATTTTCTGTTTTTAGGGGGAGAGAAAAAATCCCATCGTTTCAAGAAAATTTGCACAAAAGTAATTTTGTTGACGGCAAGCCTCAAAAAAAGTTTTCATTTTTTTATTCCCGAATGTAATGTGTGGTATTGCAGGTTTTTATTCCGAAAAGGCTTGGTTGCACCGATCCGATCTGGAAAACATGATCGGATCAATGATCCACCGGGGTCCTGATTCAGGAGGAGTTTTCATGGAAGGGCCGGTGGGTGTCGGACACAGGCGGTTGAGTATTATTGACCTGTCGCAGGCCGCCGACCAGCCAATGGTTTCGCACGATGGAAGGTACGTAATGGTTTACAACGGCGAGGTTTTCAACTTTGGCGAGATTGCCGGCGAAATAAAAAAATGCAAGCCTGATTTTGAACCAAAGACGGCATCTGACAGCGAAATAATCCTGGAAGCATTTGCCCTCTGGGGAAAGGATTTTGCACAAAAGCTTAACGGCATGTTTGCCCTTGCGATTTACGACCGGTCGGAAAAATCGCTGTTTCTGCTTCGCGATCGCATTGGAATTAAGCCACTGTATTATTTTTTCGATGGGGATCACTTTGCCTTTGCCTCAGAAATTAAAGGCCTGGTTTCGGCTGTACCAATCAAGAAAAATCTCACCATCGACTTCGGAGCCATAGCCCTGTTTCTGCACCTGGGCTACATACCGGCTCCAAGGAGTATTTTTAATGAGATCAAAAAACTGGAATCCGGCAACATGGCTATTGTAAACCAAAAGGGAGTGCTAATTAATTCCTGGTGGCCCCTTAAGGATTGTATCAGTGCACCAACTTTAAACGACCCGGAAGAAGCTCTGCAAGTTTTTGAAAAGCTTCTCGAAAGTGCAGTAAGCTATCAATTGATATCGGATGTACCATACGGAACCTTTTTGAGTGGCGGTATCGACTCAAGTCTTGTAACAGCAGTTGCCCAAAAACAATGCAAGCATCCAATCAATACTTTTACCATCGGCTTCCCCGACAAAAAATTTAATGAAGCCGGGCATGCACGCAAGGTTGCTACATACCTCGGCACGAACCACCACGAGTTTTTAGTTACCGAAGAAGAAGCTTTAAAATGGCTCCCGGCATTTTTCGAAACCTACGACGAACCGTTTGCCGATTCGTCGGGATTGCCCACGCTCATTGTTTCACATTTGGCCAGGAGTAAAGTTACCATGACCCTTTCAGGCGATGGAGGAGATGAACTGTTTATGGGTTATGGCGCTTACCGGTGGGCTCAGCGACTCGCCCCCAACTACCCAAAAATGATCAGGTATACAATAGCCAGGGCAATGGGGCTCGGCAGCCAGCGACTCCAAAGGGCTGCATGGCTACTGAGGTATGATGCGCCCGAAAACCTTCGAAGCCATATTTTCAGTCAGGAACAGTACTTTTTTTCCAGGCAGGAAGTGGGTCAGATTTTGGCAAATCAGCAACCTATGCCTGAGTTGGTTGAAAATTTCGGAATACTGCCCCGAAACCTTATTCCTGCAGAACAACAAGCCCTTTTCGACCTGAAGTACTATTTGCCCGACGACTTGCTGGTGAAGGTTGACCGTGCCTCCATGGCCAGGGGATTGGAAACCAGGGTGCCGCTGCTCGACTACCGGTTGGTTCAATTCGCTCTGAATCTTGACCACAGACTCAAAATACGTGATGGCAAAAGTAAATGGCTTATGCGGAGGTTGCTTGGTCAATACATACCCTCCGAAATCTTCGACAAACCCAAATGGGGCTTTTCCATTCCATTGTCGCGTTGGCTGCAATCCGACCTGAAATTCCTATCCGATGAATACCTGTCGGACGCCGCCCTTGCAAAAACCGGAATAATAAAAGCCGGGCCGGTGGCAAACCTTTTGCATGGATTTTTCAATCAAAAAAAACATTTTCTGTATCAAAAAGTGTGGGCATTGATAGTTCTGCAAAAATGGCTCATCGACAATCCGCTTAATGTAAACTTAACACAGCGTTAATTATTTTATAACCCTAACTTAACTTCCTGTTAACGCCAAAAAATCTGGTTGGGCATACTTTTGTATTATAAATCAATACCTACAAAAAATGCCCGTAATCAGACACTTAGGCTTTGCAGCCTTGTTGCTTTTTGCCAGTTTAATAAACTCCTCCAGCCTGTTTGCAGAGAGTGAGATCATCAGCTCCACCCGAGGAAGTATTCGCGGAACGGTGGTAGATCAGAAAACCGGTGAAACCATCATTGGCGCAAGTGTAGTCATAGATGGTACCTTTAAAGGGGCAGCCACCGATATCGATGGAAACTTCCAGATCAACGATGTAGAGCCTGGAACCTACAACATAAAAGCAAGTTTTGTTTCGTACGAAACAATAGTGGTTGAATCGGTAATAGTAGAGGCAGGAAAAATTTCACGGCTCAATATTGCTTTGGAATCCTCACAAATAGCACTCGACGAGGTTCAGGTAACTGCCCGCCGGGTAACCCACACCGAAATGTCGATGCTTTCGGCCATCCGCACGGCCAATGTGGTGGTAAGCGGTATTTCTGCCCAGCAAATAAGCCGCTCACAGGATAGTGATGCAGCTGCGGTAATCAGGCGCGTTCCCGGGGTTACATTGGTTGATAATCGGTTTGTGATGATTCGGGGGCTCAGTGAGCGTTACAACGCCAGTATGCTCCACAACACCTATGCCCCCAGTATGGAAACTGACGTAAGGTCTTTCTCTTTCGACGTAATACCCAGCAACCTGATCGACCGGATCATGATTTACAAAAGCCCAGCGGCCGACTTACCGGGTGATTTCGCCGGAGGAGTCATCAGGGTTCACACACGGAATTTCCCCGAACGCAACGGTTTTAATGTTTCGTATTCTGGCAGTTACGACCCGGGCGTTTCCCTTGGCAATTTCAGAACGCAATCAAACGGCAACTGGCATTGGCTGGGTATCAACAACCGCTATCACGAACTTCCGGGTGGTTTTCCTGACAACATCCGTAACATTGCCAACAATCAGGATGCCGTAATGCAGGCAGGCCGGATGCTTCAGAACAATTGGACGCCGGTAACAACCAATGCCGGTTTTAACCACAGCCTGCATGTTTCGGGCGGGTTGCAGTTCCGAATAGGCAGGATAAACGTCGGCCACATTTCGGCCCTCTCCTTGAATCAGACCAGATCGATCGACAATATCAGCCGGGCCGATTTCAATGCGTTTGATATGGCCACGCAACAAAAATCCTACCTCTACAATTTTAATGATGAAAAGCACAGCCAGAAAATCCGGTCCAGCCTGATGCACAACTGGTCGCTGGATTTGGGAAGAAACCATCAAATTGAATTTAAAAACCAGTTTTACCAGTTGAGCAACTCGGACTATGTTTTGCGCTCAGGGCCACATTTCGATTTCGACTATTACGCAAACAACCATTCATTCCATCAGGTTTACAGAGGTATATATTCTGGCCAGGTTACCGGTACCCACGAGTTTTCCGAAGGACGGACAGCGATCGACTGGACACTGGGTTATGGCTACTCCTATCGCGACGAGCCCGACTACCGCAGGTTCCGTACCGACAAGGACCCTAATACCGGCGAAACCACCCTTTTTGTTCCATTTGGTGCAGCGGCCTCTTATTTTTTGGGAAGGTTTTTTTCGACCATGGAAGAGAACAATTATACGGCAAGCTTCAATATTGACCACCGGTTGTCGTTTCAGCGTTTCCCGGGTTTCGTTCCCAAGCTTAGCGCAGGATTCTTTTTCGAAGATAAAAACCGTTTTTTCAATGCAAGGAACCTGGGTTACGTTCGTGCCGACATGCTGAATTTCGACATCAGCCTGCTGAATCAAAGTATTTACCATCTGTTTCAACAACAAAATATCAACAACAACACTGGAATCAGACTTGATGAACAGACCAATCCGAGCGATTCCTACAAGGCATTAAACAGGCTAATGGCCGGCTATTTCATGGTTCAGTTACCACTCACACAAAAAATCAATCTGGTTACCGGACTGCGCGTGGAGCACAACAGCCAGTCCATGCATAGCCACACACTTACCAACGAGCCTGTAAATGTAATACATCCCAGAACCAGCCTGCTTCCTTCTTTCAACCTGTCATATAATTTTACCAACCGGATGCTGGTACGTGTGGCCTACGGTAAAACATTAAACCGGCCGGAGTTTCGCGAGTTGGCTCCTTTTGGCTTTTATGATTTCAACTTCAACCTGGTCAAAAAAGGAAACGAGTTTCTGCAGACCGCCTATATCCACAATGCTGACCTTCGCTGGGAGTTCTACCCGACAGAATCTGAAACCGTTTCTTTTGGTGTATTTTACAAGCACTTTTTACGCCCGATAGAGTCGAAATTTACCGATGGCGGAGGCTCAGGTGGCATTAAAACCTTTACCTACGAGAATGCCAAAAGCGCCGTAAGTATGGGAATAGAGACCGAGATCCGCAAATCGCTCGATGGACTTACCTCCTCGCGCTTCGTCAATAACCTGAGCGTGTTGTTCAATGCAGCTATCATCGAAAGCCGTGTTGAACTGGGTGAAGCAGGCCTCGGACAATTGGTAACCCACCGGCCCATGCAAGGGCAATCACCTTTTATTGTCAATGCAGGTTTGTTCTATGCAACCAGAGATAACACCCTGCAGGCAAACCTTCTATACAATGTTGTTGGTCCGCGGATTTTCATAATCGGTTACCACAGCTATCCCGACATCTACGAAATGCCACGCGGCCATCTCGACCTGACCGTTTCAAAAGTGTTTGGTCAAAACCTGACTCTTAGGCTGGGTATTCGCGATATGCTCAACCAAAACATCCTGCTGATGCAAGATGCCAACCAGGATGGCGAATTCAACCTCAACTCCGATCAGGTTATTCAACGCTACAGACCTGGTGCTAGAATTTCACTGGGGCTTTCGTACAGGATTTAACCGCTTCGATCAGGCTGGCCTTTGCCATCAATTGACATCCTGTTAGAGTTTAACACTGCGTTAATCTTTTGATAACCAAAAGTTCATGATTCGTTAAAACCCAGTTCAAGGCCCGGGGATACTTTTGGATTGTTAATTGAGTCGTTGCTCCTTTTCAAAATTTAAACAACAAAAAAAATGTATCGAATTTTTTCAAAAAAAGTTACTTTTAAAAACTCTCTGAGAGTTTTAATTGCTTTCTTAATGGTTTCTCCCCTGGTTTTTACCTCCTGCCAAGAGGATGAAGTGCCTGGTAGTCCAACCCTCACCTTGTCGCGAACAACTACAAATGTTACTGTAGGTCAAATGGCCAGCACAACCTTGACCATTAGCGCGCCTGCTGGAGCGAAGTCGCTCATAATTACGAGAAATGGGGTGCCACAGACTCCTGTTTCCCTCAATGGTGTGCAAACAGCTACCCACAATTTCGAATATAACATCAGCGATCAAACAGCTCCAGGCGCTGTGGTAACTTTTGCTTTTTCGGTAATTGACAACCTCGACAGGATCTCCGTTCCAACCTTGTTTACCGTAACCGCAGTGGCTAAACCGATCATTGAAGTT
This sequence comes from Bacteroidales bacterium, assembly GCA_035477775.1. Taxonomy (GTDB): domain Bacteria; phylum Bacteroidota; class Bacteroidia; order Bacteroidales; family UBA7960; genus UBA7960. Next base: position 17,730 of record DATIKH010000019.1, read on the forward strand.
ACAGGCAGTATTACAGGAAATGTAACCTGGACAGCCGCCAATATCTACCGCCTGAATGGATTTGTTCGGGTTGTTGATGGCGCCAGATTGACCATTGAACCAGGCACGCTGATTATTGGCGATAGAGCAACGAAAGGAACCCTGATAGTTCAGATGGGCGGCCAGATCTTTGCAAACGGTACATCTACCAAGCCAATTGTAATGACTTCAGAAAATGCTCCAGGTCTTCGTGAACCCGGCGACTGGGGTGGTCTGGTTATTTGCGGCAGAGCGCCCAACAACATTACTTCGGTTACTGGTTTGCCGGTTGAACTCGAAGGAGGCTATGGTGCATTGCATGGCGGCAACCTGCCAGCTGACAATTCGGGAGTACTCCGATTTGTAAGAATTGAGTATGCAGGAATTCCTATAAACCCCAACGAAGAGGTTAACAGTCTTACTTTGGGAAGCGTAGGTTCGGGTACTGTAATCGAAAACATCATGGTTTCGTTTGGCCTTGACGATGCATTCGAATGGTTTGGAGGCACGGTTAATGCCAGAAACCTGATTTCTTACAGAACCGTTGACGATTGCTTTGATGTGGATATGGGTTGGACAGGCAATGTACAGTTTGCTGTTTCTATCAGGGCCGCCACCATGGCCGATCAATCGACTTCCAATACCTTTGAGGTTGACAACAACGGAACCGGAAGTGCTGCGTTACCATTCACTGAGGGTGTTTTTTCCAACGTAACAGTAATCGGGCCCAAGAAAAATCGCGATATTCCAATCAGTTTACAATATGGTAATGCAGCCCACCTTCGCCGCAATTCCCGTATAAGCATTTACAACTCCTTTATGACCGCATTTCCCAATGGTTTGTTTATTGACGACGACCGACCGGGTTCAGGTCAGGCTGCCTTGGATGGCCACCTGCAGATTCGTAACCTCTGGCTTGCAGGTGTAAGCCATTGGGGCGGAAATGGATATGGTTCAATAGGAACCGTTTTTACAGGTGCCCCAGCTAACGGAGCCCAGCATCCAACCGCACCACGCGGAGTGGCTCTCAGGCATCATGCCAATTTCCCGGGAGGAACCGCAGCATACGAAGCCTGGTTCAACACGGCTGATTTCAACAACCGCTTATTCAATAATTGGGAACTTCTTCTAATCAATGAAACGATTTTTGACCTGGGTCAACCCGTGTTAACACCCCTAGCTAACAGTCCCCTGCTTACCGGAGCACGTTGGAACAATACCCCAAAAGCCGGGACATTCTTCGAAAGAGTTCCTTTCGTAGGCGCTTTTGGTACCACAGACTGGACACAGGGATGGGCAGAGTGGAACCCGCACCTGGTAAAGTATTTTTAGACTTTTTCAATAATGCAAAAAAAAGGCTGCCTCTGCTGAGGCAGCCTTTTTTAGTTTTCCAGAATAAGAGAATGCATGGAAAGTGAATCATTCCCTTTACTTCCGGGCAATTTGGTCAGTAACCGTTTAATTTGGACACGGCAACATTCGGGGTCGCCGGTTTGGCGGGCCCTGATTGAAATGATAAATCAGCGATATTTCATGCGAGCCACCGGTGGAATTAATAAGACGTGAAATGGTCATATCATAACTATAACCAATGCGCAGAAACCTGGTTCGGATTCCGGCCATGGCCACTATGGCATCGTTGTTGAATAACCCATGCACATAATTGTTAAATAGCGGAATTCCCCGGTACATTACTCCAAGAGAAATTGGGTCCTTACTCCAATAAATGCCTACATCAAGCTGATTGAATTCTCCCTGGTTGCGGTACATTACGGCCAATGAAACGCTTTCGGCAGCATCGCCTCTGAGAAAGCCTGCGTACTCGTAACGATATCCGGCAAATATCGAAAATTTCATGGGTATCCGGTTTACCTGACCATCGACCATCGAGCGGTTGGGTCGCATCAGGTTATCAACCGTAAGCCCTGCCCATATTGCTGGAGTATAGGCTACAACCGACGCTGTGGCATCGAAATACCTTACCTGGTCAATCGGAACTACGGGATTTACAGTGGTAGGCCTGTGCAGGCCACCCAAATCAAGTTGATCACCAAAGGTTAGCCTGAAAAAATCCAACGACCGCTCTGCAACACTAAAGGACACGCCAGGTCTGATTGCCAGATTATGACTTACCAGAAAGTTGTATGAATACATCAGGCTCATGGATGTGTTGGCAAGACGCCCGGTTCCGGCCTGGTCGCGAAGCATCAGTATTCCAACTCCACTATTAAAATTGTGAAAGTAATGATCCAAGGAAAACGCATAGGTTACGAAAGCACCGGGTATGGACGGCCACTGATTGCGAAAATTTAACCCCAGCCGGCTGCCATCGGTAGCGCCGGCAAAGGAAGGAGCCAGGTAGAGCGGAGCAGCATAGAACTGCGAAAATTGCGGTTCCTGGGCTGTCAGCCTGAAGGTAGCAGTCAACAGGTAAAGCATCAGCACTATGCTGATCATTCGCTTAAAAGCGACGCTCAACCCTCGATTGTTTAGTTTCCTTTTCATGACTATAATTTTTTCAAATTGTTGGTTCTCCTGATTTCATTATCGAATCAGGGTAACATCACCCGATTTGACTCCTTTGTAATCTGTTCCAAAGCACGTATATCTAACCTTCCAAACATAAACCCCCATAGGCATGGGCTTACCTCTGAAAAATCCATCCCAGCCAATATCAGGATCTTCCGACCTAAAAATCAATTCTCCCCATCGGGTATAAATTTCGAGAACGTAATCGTCGATGCCAAAATGCGCCGGATGGAAAACCAGGTTGCGCGGATCGCCCGGCACATAGCGGCCGTCGCCAGGTCCTTCTGATGCCGGTGTAAATGCATTGGGGAAATACATTCGACAATTTTCACCCGCACCTGCTGCCCCAATTACAGTTTTTGTGTCGAAACAAACCGGATCGGTGTTGTTGGCAACAGTTAAAGTGATATTGTAAACCCCCACGCGCTGATAGAAATGGGTTGGTTCAAATTCAGTAGAAATAGTGCCATCTCCAAGATCCCATTTCCAACTTGTGGCATTACTCGAAAGATTTATTAGCCTTATCGATTCGTAAGGTAGGGTAACATTTGGAGGCAATACATGAAACTGTGCAATTGGCGGCTGATGTACCGTAACGGTTTGGAAAGCTGTATCGGCCCCACCCGGCCCTAAAGATATGAGCATAACCTCAAAAATACCGGCTTTCTGGAAAATATGTCTCGGTGCTCTTTGGGTTGATGTATTGCCATCGCCAAAGTCCCACCAAAATGCCTGGCTGTACTGACTCTGGTTTACGAATTGAACCTCGAAGGGCGGGCATCCACGCAATGGAGCATTGAATTGTGCCACCGGATAGGGGGCGCGAATTACTACCTGTCTGGTAAGTTCATCGAAACACCAGGCATTTGATATATGAAGATTCACATTATAAACGCGGGTGTTGTAATCGTCAGCAGCTCGCCTGAAATCGTGGAAAAAACTTCCAGGGTCATTATCAAATAAACGAACCGTACCATCGCCAAAATTCAAGATATACCTCCAGGTACCCGGCAATGATTGGTTCGTAAACAAAACCCTTGAATCCGGATAGGTCTGAATAGCCGGAACAACCGTAAAATCTGCCACAGGCTTCGGATAAACTGTAACACGTCTTACAACGGTATCAATACAACCAAAGACCGAAGAAGACACGAGCCTTACGTCGAAATGGTTTGGAACCTGCGTAAAAGCATGAAATGTCTGCCGAGGAGCTGGAGCCGTGGAGGTCGTTTGGTCGCCAAAATCCCAAACGAACCGGTCGGTATTTCTTGATTGATTAACAAACTGAAGATTCAAGGGTGAACAACCTGCAAAGTGCCCGTCAACAACTGTAAAATCTGCAATGGCCTCCGGAAACACCCTGACGGTTTGTTCAAAAGAATTGTTGCATCCCCACTGGTTCGAAGCATCTAGACGTATCACCATGTTCGAAGGCGTTGAACTGGTGTTGCTAAACTCCCATACAATATCACGTTTTATCTGTGCAGACTTGGTTTCCCTTGCCACCCAACTGAAACTTGTTGCGCCAACCGACTCATTCCTCATATTCACCCTCAAAGGAGAACAACCCTGAAGCACTTCGGGAACAAAATAGGCCAGCGGGCGTGGAAATACCGTGATGGTATTCGTTGTTTCCGATCTGCAACCGAATCTGTTCTGCGCAATCATTCTAACCTGGTAATTTTTTGGGTCAATATTACCGGTATTCAGAAAAACATGGCTGGGTTCAAGTACATTGGAAGTGATACCACTTTCAAGTTCCCAGATGTAGGTATAGCCGCCACGGGAGTTGTTCCTGAACTGTACATTGAGTGGGTGACAGCCATTCAGATTTCCTCCGAAAGCTGCTTCAACCAAGGGGTATGCTTTCACGGTTCGACTAATGGTATCCCAACATCCAAATGCATTTTCAACCTGCAGGTTCACTGTAAACGACCCAATGCTGTCGTTTGGGGGCTGGTTGAAGGTACTGGTTTGATTTCCGGGGGTTCTTGAAGTCAGCCCATTGCCGAAATTCCAATTATATAGGGTAGCGCCAATGGAGCGGTCGGTGAACAGAACCTGATGCGGGCTGCATGCGGGATCCTGGGGAGCTTCGAAGAGGGCTTTCGGAACAGGGAAAACCTGGATCGGAACAGTCAGCGAGTCGCGGCAACCATAAATATTTTCGGCCCAAAGTTGAATGTTGAAAGAAGCAGGGGCTGTGTGGCTATAATTGGTGAAAGTATGCAAATGATTTATGTCCGATACCAGGGAGCTTCTTCCATCGCCGTAATCCCAACGGAACGGATTGGATGCAGTAGCTCCGGTTGATAGGTTGGTCAACTGCACATCCAGGGGATGGCATCCATTTACTCGCGAGAGGCTAAATTGGGCATTGACCATGGGAAAGACATCAAGTGATAATGATGTGGTATCAGTGCAACCAAATTGGTTTGTAACAATCAATTCCGGATGGAAAGTTACCAGTCCTGGAGTGTTGTTAGCAAAATTATGTACCGCATTTCCGGGTACTCTTTGAAGAACAGCTCCATCGCCCATTGTCCATCGGTTGGAAGCAGAACCAATAGACCTGTCAATTAAAGTAACCTCGAATGGCGCACATCCCTGATCCCGCGGCAACTCAAACTGGGCTATTGGTTTCGGATTAACAGTAATTGGCTTAACAATGGTGTCAATACATTGGAACTGGGAGGTGGCAATCAACTGAACCTGGAAAGTAACCGGATTTAAGGGGTCCTCATTCACGAAAGTATGTGCGGGTTCTGGTCTTGAAGATGTGCCACCATTGCCGAAATCCCAACTGAACTTTGTGGTATTAACTGAAAGGTTTTGAAATGTAATGTTGAGGGGGTGGCAACCTGCTGCCTGCATATTAAAATTCGCCTCCACATCAGGAAAAATGGTTATATCTCTGAAAAATTCCTTGCGGCAGCCGAAGGCATTTTCAACTACTTGCGTAACCCTGAACACTTGCGGGAGGGCAGTATTATTCCTAAACAGGTGTCTGATCTCGGCAGCTCCTGATGTTGATTGATTACCATCTCCAAAAGTCCATGTATGTCGGGTAGCGCCAACTGACTGGTTGAAGATTACTATTTCAGAAGGAGCACAAAACGAATCAGCAACCGTGGTAAAACCACTCTCCAGACGGGGATAAACCGTAATGGTGGCAAAAGCGGTGTCGCGGCAGCCATACAATGAGGTAGTTACCAGCGAAACATTAAATACTAAGGGATTGACTGTATCCGGATTCGTGAAAGTGAATACGGGCGAACGGACTGATGAAGTACCCGAATTATTTCCAAAATCCCAGTGATAGAAGTTTGCTCCGGTTGACTGGTTGTCGAAACTCACTTGAAGAGTACCACATCCTTCCAATGCACTGGGAACAAAACGCGCTTCAAGCGCAGGATAAACTATAACCGGCTTGGTGATGGTGTCGGAGCATCCGTATTGGTTGGTAGCTATCAGCCTGATATTGAACACACGGGGCAACGAAGTATTGTTGGTAAGCTGATAAACAAAACTAGGCTGAGAGAAGGTTTGTTCGGGATTTCCATCTCCAAAATCCCATCTGTAGGTGGTAGCTCCGAATGAATTGTTGGTAATGTGTATCAGGTAGGGGTTGCAAGATTGAGCATTGTCAAAAGCAAATTCGGCCCTTACGGTAGGTCGTACTGTAACACGAACGGTATCCACATCCTCGCAACCGAATCGGGAGCGAGCCCTCAAAATCACCGTATATGTTGTATCCCTATAGGAAAAGTTGTTAAAAGTGTAAGTTGGCTCCCTTAAAACCGAGCTTGAGCCATCACCGAATTGCCAGGTATAACTGTCGGCTCCCGTACTCAGGTTTTGGAAATCCACCTGAAAAGGAGCGCACCCACTTACATCATTACCTGCCGATGCAATTATCTGGGGATACACCGTAATGCGGGTTGAAATGGTATCGAAGCAAAACAGTTGATTTCGAATGGTCAGCGAAAGATTATAGGTAATTGGATTGCTGGTGTTGTTTACGAAGGTGTGCTGGCGATTTTGAAAACCAGTGTTAATAATAGTTCCATCGCCAAGATTCCAGGTGTAGTATTCCGCTCCCAGCGACTCGTTGGTAATATTAACAGTTAGCGGTGAACATCCGGAGTTTTTATCCAAACTGAACATTGCACGCAATGGCTCCGTAACCCGAATGGTAACGCTGGCTGAGTCAACCATACCGCAGGCGCCTCTTACGGTAACCGTGTACATCATGGTGGTGTCGGGAAATGCAATGGGAGTTCTGCTAAACGGATCGCTCAGAAAATGCGGGGGACTCCATTCGTAGTTAACACCACCCGAAGCAAAAAGCTGCACGCTCTGCCCATAGCAGATGGCTTCAAAGTCAGTACCTGAATCAACGATAAACGAAGAAGCTTCAACCACGTTAAAGTCGGAAAAATACCCAAACATGGTGCCAGTTCCCGCCCCTCCATTAATCAGACCCAGGTGAAAAAGATCTTCGGTGTTCCTAAGGAGATTGGGCTGCCCTGCGGTAATAGTAGTGGTGAAATCGAAGGTGGCTGCAAGCCAGTCGGCATTGCCCGGAACCGGCAAAAAAGCTGAGGCTGGTATAAGTGTAGTGCTACCATTCAAAATAAAATTATCTTCGGCTCCCCGCCTGACCATAATATTTAAGAAAAATCCTATGCCGCTACCCCCCAAAGAACGTGTAAAAGCAACCTGGCTGGAACCCGTGCAGGCATCGACCGGTGGCAAAACAGCTCCACCCATTTCGCATCCAAACCCCGACACATGAAATGCGTAAGCAGGGTGGGTGGTTCGAATATGCATGCGTTGTATACCTGTCGCGAAAATGGCCCGATGCTGCTGCCCTTCCTGTATGGTGGCAACATAAACCCCATTAACGAAAACATCGGTATTGTTTGCCGTGGCAAGGATATAAACCGATTCATTCATAGCAGCGGTCAGTCTGCCCCGCATGGCAATGTATTCGGTGCCGATAATATGAACCGGAATCAACTGATCGCCAATAAGGTCGCGGCAACCCGCTGTAGGGAAGGCATCAACCGAATCATCGCTGATGGTAATGGCGATCGGCTTGTCGGATGTAACCTTGGAGCCTACCAGCCGGTTGGCAGGCAACTGCCC
>DATIKH010000020.1:0-12335 GCA_035477775.1 Bacteroidales bacterium
CTTTGCTCCATAAAATCGAAATGATTTCTCAACGCATGTGTGTTTTGTGCCATCCAACTGGTAATTCCGCAGATATCAGGTTGTACAAAATGCGAAAACATCAGCCCTTTCCTGGCAGGTCTTAACACCTCGAATTCGGGCAACTTATCCAAAAACTGCCGGTTTGGCCCGGATAATTGCGGGATTATTTCTTCCTCGTACAACCAAATACCATTCTTTGAAATGGCCCTACGTTCCTGCATAGAGAGCTTGTACCAGTTGTCGGGTACATCCATTTTTCGGTGATATGAGGGTAGTTTCTCAATCACATGCAAGTCGTGATTTCCGGCAATTGTATGGTCGGAGATTTCTCTGATTAAATCAAGACAAGCATTTGCATCGGGCCGGTGGTGGTAAAACTCTTTGGCATAGCCGGTGATATCGCCCAGGCATACCAACAGATCGCACCCTTCTTTTCGGATTGACTGTGTTGCCTTTTCGAGCATTTCAAAGTCTTCGTGTATGTCGGAGATTATTGCTATCCTCATGGCAGTAAACAGCATGAGAATAAAGGTACGAAAAAACATGAACCCAACCTGCATCTTCTACAGGCACTAAGTGCATGTATTTGTCTTTAAAAAAGAATAAAACTTATGCTCAAAAAGCCCAATACAAAATGAGCATCTTACAACCAAGCCTATCTTTTGGAAAAATAGTCCTCAGACGGCTTCATGGTTTAAGTGGTTTTCAGATAATATCGTTCAGGTTGTTCCGGGCTGCAGGATTATCTGGCCATAATTCGAGTGCCTGCTCGAATGATTTTACAGCATCATCATGCATGTCCTTATGCCTCAAAACAACACCAAGATTGGTTTTTGCAACTGACAACCTTCGTGGTGTCTCGGCCTGAGCCTCAACGATTTGCCTAACCCTATTGTTGATGAAGCGCTCAACGTTTTTCTGGCGAAAAATCTCATCATAAGGACTAAAATACGGACGTATTATCTGACGGATTTCCTGCTCGGTAAGTTCTTTCCATGTGTTTATCCAGCCTGCATACAGGCTAATACTGGTATTTGCCTGAATTTGTGCCAGATTGAGCAGAGAGTCTTTGCTCAGAGGGGCAATGCCGGGTTTCAACGCCATTGCAATATAGGTTTCAGTCCTGTGGTTATACAAAGCACCCACTTCAAATGAAACCTGATAATGAGGGTACCTGCGATAAATTTTTTGGATGTCATCGAGCAATACTAACGCCGAATCGTATTGACCTGCGGCAACAAAACCATTAAATTTTTTATATTGTTCAATGATAGGGGAAATTCTAGGGTCGATGAATCGCGATTGTTGCCTGCTAAAAAAGGTACCGATAGCGATACCGGTAATTGCAAAGGCCCCCACCAACAGGATGAGCGTCCATTTTTTCTGATTCTTTATAAAACTCATTTCAAAAAATTTTCTGCAAATTTCGGATGAAAAATGCTAGGTTTCAATATAGGAACAATCATTTACATTTTTTTAAAAATAATGCCCTCAAAAAAACCGAAAGGTATCCTTTCGGTCAAAATTTTTAGTTTTCAGCAGCTACTTGCATTAATTCGAAACCATATTGGATTTCAAACACTTACCTCTTAAATTTTATAAATTTGGGTGACAATGAGCATTACGATCCACAGGTTTTTATAAAACACCCGAAACCTTTTATACACAACGCCTTCAATACGCTCGCACTCGGCCCTCATACGGGAGTTAGTTTCGAGTATCAGATGGCTGTCGATTACCTTCATTCCGGCTTTAATGGCCGATTCCAGAAGCCTTAAACCCATTAATGTATCAATTCCTTTTCCACGGTAGGGTCCTTTAATTGCACCCAGCAGTAACGTGAGCATTTTGGTTTTTCGGCTTTCGCGAATTATATGGTACCAGCCAAAAGGAAAAAGTCTTCCCCTGGCCCGCTTAATACCTAAACTTAACTCGGGCATACCTATCGTAAAAGCAATTAATTCACCTTGAACTGTCAAAACTACCTTTACATACCTCGGATCCAGTATGGGTATGTATCGATCGGCCAATTCGTGCATTTCCTTCTCATCGAGGGGAGAAAAACCATAAATCGGAATAAAGGTTTCGTTTACCAGCCTGAAAATAGGTACAATCCAGGGCCGCATCTCCCTTCTGGAGGTGAATCCGTGGAGTACATAGCCATTGCTGTCGATTACCCGTTTGGAGATGCGCTCGATATATTCAGGAATTTTTTCGGGTATTTCGATTTTGTAGGAAACCATATCGACTTCCTTCTCAAAACCCAATTCCTCCAAATATTCCTTCATCCACGGAAAATTGCAATTGGTTGTAATGGTTACAGGTTCGTCAAATCCTTCAACCTTAATACCCTGAGGGTCCTTGTCGGAGAAACCAAGAGGTCCAACCAACTTCTCCATACCATTCTCACGTGCCCAAGAACTTATAAAATCTGTCAGAGCTCTTGCAATTTCAATGTTTTGATAGCATTCTATGGCGAAAAACCGAGCTTTTTTTTCTTCCTTCAGGTTGTTGTATTTATGGCTAATAATTCCCATAATACGGCCAACCGGCTTCCCGCCTTCCCACGCGAGGGCCAGAACGGTGCTACAAAAAGCAAAGGATTTATTCTTTTTTGGATCGAAAAAAACCCATTCATCCATGTACAAGGGGGGCACCCACCCTTCGTGTCCTTTATGTATTTTTTCCGGCAGATAAATAAATGTCCTCAGGTCTTTCTTTCCGGCAATTTCTCTAACTTCTATGGACATGCTAAACAAATTTGTGAAATAAGGTCTGCAAGGTAATAAGGTTTTATAAATTTCTTCAAATATTGGGAACAATCTTTCGACCGTGAAATTCAGTTGTAGCTGGCAACAAAACCTTTAGCTCAGAGATGTTTTCGTGGGTAATCCCGCCTGCGGCAATAATGGTCAGATCAGGCATTGCCAGTTTGGTAAGTTTATTCAAGGTTTGAACTGCGTCGGTGGCGTATTTTTTGCCACCCGAGGTAAGCACGCTCTTGGCGCCCGTTGCTCTTATGTCGTAAATGGCTCCCTCCATGTCGGTACATTCATCGAATGCCTTATGAAAAGTAACCGGCAACGGTCGGGCCCACTCCACCAACTCACCTGTTCGATCCAGATCCACCCTTTTGTCAGGAGTAAGCAACCCGAAAACAATTCCGTGGCTGCCCATATCCTTGAGCGTGCTGATGGTTTGCTTCATTATGGCAAATTCTTTTTGCATATAAACGAAATCGCCTCCACGGGGTCTTACCATCACCATTACCGGAATATTGATATTGGCAAGCAGTTTTTCCAATAAATGAAATGAAGGGGTTATACCTCCTAAATCGAGTCGGTCGCAAAATTCGATGCGGTTGGCGCCGTTCTTTTCGGCAGCAATACATTGGTCGTATGTTTCGACACAGGCTTCAAGGATCACTTTTCGCATACATTAAATACTTTCATTATCGACCAAGATCAGGATAGACCGGGCCGGAATCATTATTCTTCCAAAAACGGGTTTTTCGTAACCCTTCGTTGACACGCCGTATTCGTTGATCTCAAATTTTGAGGCGACCACCCTCCAGGTACCCTCCGGCAATTCGATTTCCACCTGATCAGGATCGGCATTGTAAAACACCAGAATGTTTTTCCAACGGTCGCCATTCGCATTATTGGCAATCAGAAACCCAATCACCAATGGATGCTCCACCTCCAGAAAACTCAAATTCCTCTGAATCATGTTGGTGGTTGGCATTCGAAATGCCGGATGGTTTTTTCGAAGGGCAATAAGTTTTGAATAAAAGGAGAAAACATCGTAGTACTTTGCCTTGTTTCCCCAATCCAACTGATTGATGCTGTCGGGCAGGTTGTAACTGTTGCATTCTCCATTCTTGGTTCGGACCAATTCTTCGCCTGCATGCAAAAACGGGATGCCCATGGAGGTAAGCACTATGGCGTTAGCAAATTTCTGCAGGTCTAATTTGTCGCCTTCGCTGCATTGTGGGCAGGTAGAACCAATCCTATCCCAGAGAACTGGATTGTCATGGCATGTAACATAAGTAATGGTTTTGAGCGGAGAGTCGGAGTAAGGTTTTTGGGAGTAATTTAATTTACCATAGGTAATCTGAGGATGCTTTGTGGAGGCTACAATGCCAAACTTAATGGTTTCTTTCAGGTCTTTCTGCCCTGCCATAAATCCGGGATCGTTGTTCATTGACCATTTACCCCTGATGGCGTCGCGAATATCGTCGCTAAAAACAGCCACGCCATCTAGTTTTCTGACATTCTCCTTGATTGCTCGGTGTGACATCGGCAGTGGACTATTGCCCCCCACCCATCCCTCGCCATAAATTAAAATATCCGGGTTTATTTTGTTCAGTTCAGAACGAACCAGGTTCATGGTTTCGATGTCGTGCAGGCCCATGAGGTCGAATCTGAAGCCATCAATGTGGTATTCGGAAGCCCAAAATTTGACCGAATCAATAATGAATTTGCGCATCATAGGCCTTTCAGAAGCAGTTTCGTTGCCGCAGCCCGACCCGTCGGCCAATGATCCGTCATTCCAACGCCTGAAAAAGTATCCCGGTGCCAACTGTTCAAAAGGCGAAGAAGGAGCATCGAACATGTGATTATAAACCACGTCCATAATAACCCCAATGCCCGCATGGTGCAAGGCCTGCACCATTTGCTTGAATTCGCGGATCCTTACCCTTCCGTCATAAGGATCAGTAGCATAAGAACCTTCAGGAGCATTGTAGTTTTTCGGGTCATATCCCCAATTGTACTGAGGCTGTTCTAAACAGGATTCGTCAACAGTTTGAAAATCAAAAACCGGCAACAGGTGCACGTGGGTAATGCCTAATTCTTTCAGGTGTTTTATCCCTGTCGAAAAACCTTCAGGACTAAGAGGTGCAGTTTCAGTAAAAGCGAGATATTTTCCCGGAAATTTTGATCCCGCTGAGGGATGTATGCTGAAATCGCGCACATGAACCTCCCAGATAACTGCATCCTGGGGGCGTGCCGGGATAAACCTGACACCCGACGACCATTCCTCGGGATTGGTTTCGGCAAAATCGACAATCATTCCACGGTCGCCATTCACACCCAAGGCTCTGGCGTATGGATCGGGAACTTCATAATTCCATTTGTCATCAATCTGTGCCTGAAAAGTATAATATTGGTTTGTCAGGTCACCCTCAACTGAAAGTGCCCAGGTCCCCCCCCGGCTTTTGTTCATGCTAAAGGCCGCCAAAAGAATACCCCCCTGACCCTGCCCGTAAATTTTTACAACAACAGCCTGGGCGTTGGGTGCCCAAACCCGGAAACTGGTTTTTTCCGGGCTCCGGATTACGCCAAGGTCTTCGCCGCTATATATCGGAAAGAATTCAGGTCCGGTTCTCGCCGGAATATTAGCAGGCATTTTGAAACAAAAAATAATGAATTGAAATTTCGACCATCCAGGATGGGTGTAAAAACTGCAAAAATAGTGAATTTAAAATCGGGCTTAAAGGCTATGGGGCGTAAAAAAAATTTAACCGTTATAACTGCGAAAATAGTTTTGTTAAGAAGAAATATCTTGAAACTACTCCAACATGTAGTTTTACCTATCTCAAGGGTGAAATGGTCGCACAGTATTAGATGTAAACTGATAAAAAATACTCCTTTCATCAAACCCTCCACCACACCTTTAAGTGGCTTAATAATTATTTAGCCGAAATCATTTTGATTTTTAGGTGGATTTATTTCGTATTTTTTATACATTTGTTTATCGAATAATTAGAGTCTGAGTCGGAGACTTTCAGAAAGAATGCTTTAAACATTCAACCACAAGGGAACCTGGCATTAGTATTTCAGATTATAATCAAACATATAGGCTCAGTGTGTTCTGTAACTGTCCTGTGTTGAACTCCTGGAAGCCGCAAGTGGATGCAACCAAACCTTAACAACATTTAAAAATTTTACCGATGAAAAAACTGATTGTAACTGCAATTTGTGTTGTTTCAATGCTGATTGGGCTACCTGCTGCTGCCCAACAGGACGAAATGCTTTTCAGAAGACATATTGTTTCTTCAGGATGGCACGGTTTGTTTTATGGAATTGCTACTGTTGTTGTTGCAGAAGTCGATGGTCCAGCAGCGGTGGGAATACCCATATTAACAGCTGGCACTGCTGTTTTGATTCCCTTGCTTACTACTCCGGAAATTACTGTTAATTCTCTCTTGCTTACCAACCATGGTAGAACAATGGGTTGGGCTCATGGGTTTGCCCTTTCTGCCTTGATTTTTGGCGAGGATATTTTTGAAAATGACAATGAAAAAATCATGGTTGCATCCATGGCGGTTTCGAGCATAGGCTTAGGAAGGCTTGGGTATGTCTTAGGCCGGGACCGACCCTGGAGCGAAGGTCAGGCAGCCCTATTTGCCCATTATGGAGTGTTATGGCCATTTATGGGGTATTCGGCCGGGCTGGCATTTGTTGATGATTTAAGGCTCGGTGCAGGGCTTACCCTCCTCTCCGGGGCAGGTAGTTATTTTCTGGCCAACCAGGTTTACCGGATGAATCCATATACCAGGGGCGATGTAAGAGCTACCCGTGTTCTTTCTGTCCTCAATGCAGGTCTTGGCTATGGTTTAATACTGCAGCTCATTGAAAATGACATAACCGATCAAAGAAGTATAGAACGAACCGACCTTATCATTCCCGCAATAGGGGCATTGGCAGGAACTGCCATGGGGCACCTATGGCTCAGAGATACCAGACTGACCACCTCGCAGGGCAATATCAGCGGATTTGCTGCAGCAGGCGGAGCAGTTCTCGGCCTTGGAGTGGCCCTGATGACAGGAACAGATGAGTTATGGCCTTACTACACCTTCCCGTATGCGTTTGGAATGGGCGCTTTCGCCTTTGCTGTAGAGAGATTCAGGGCAGCAAACAGGACGGCTGAATTTGCTCCGGAACAAGGAAAAAACAATATAACTTTTGCATTTACGCCTCAAAGCGTGGCCTTGAATCAAATGATTGCAGGGGATGGGCCTATGACGCCCCTGAAGATCAAGAGAATGCAACCTTTGGTTTCTGTTGCCTTCAGATTTTAGCCAGGTACATTGTAATTCCAATTAACAAAACTTTTCTAATTTAGCGGGCAAATTAGAAATAATTGCCCATGCCAAAAATTTCGGAAAAGGGGCATTCAATGCCCGAAAGCCCCATCAGAAAGCTGGTTCCCTACGCCGAGCAGGCCAAGAAAAGGGGAACCAGCGTTTTGCACCTCAATATTGGTCAACCCGATATCCCGACCCCTGCAGCCATGATTGAGGCCATGCACAAGCTGGATATCAAAGTGATTGAGTACAGCCATTCGGCCGGAATCCTCTCGCTTCGCGAAAGCATGTGCCGGTATTACGAGAAACACGGCATAAGCGTTAGTCCTGAAGAGATTATTGTCGGGGCAGGCGCTTCAGAAGCCATTTTGTTTGCCTTCCAGACCTGCCTGAATCCCGGCGACGAGATCATTGTTCCCGAACCATTTTACGCCAACTACAATGGGTTTGCCACCAGCGCAGGGGTAAAAGTCAAACCCATCATATCGGATATCGAAAGCGGTTTTGCCCTGCCGCCCATGAGCGAATTCGAAAAAGCCATAAGCCCGGCAACCAAGGCCATCTTAATCTGCAATCCAAACAATCCTACGGGTTATTTATACTCCCGCGAAGAATTGGAAGTGCTGAGAGAAATAGTACTCAAGCATGATTTGTTCTTGTTTGCCGACGAGGTTTACCGCGAATTTTGCTACGATGGCACAACCCATTTTTCGGTAATGAACCTGGAGGGACTGGAGCAGCATGTGGTGCTTTTCGACTCGGTTTCGAAACGCTACAGCGCTTGCGGGGTAAGGATCGGCGCTCTGGTATCGCGCAACCGGCAGGTAATGAGTACTGCCCTTAAATTTGCCCAGGCCAGGCTGAGTCCGCCCACTCTGGGGCAGATTGCAGCCGAGGCTGCCGTTGCTACGCCCGATTCTTATTTTACCGAAGTTACCGCAGAATATAAGGCCCGTCGCGACACCGTTGTAGAAGGCCTTAATAAGATACCGGGTGTAATGTGCCCGAATCCCAAAGGCGCATTCTACGTTACTGCACGCCTCCCCATCGACAACAGTGACAGGTTCTGCCAATGGCTTTTGGAATCGTTTCATTACGATAATCGAACCGTGATGCTCGCACCAGCCACCGGATTTTATTCAACACCCGGAGGCGGCCTCAACCAGGTTCGCATCAGCTATGTGTTGAATGTTGATAACCTGAAAAAAGCTGTTAAAATCCTGGAAGAAGCCCTGAAGGTTTACCCGGGAAGGACGATCTGAAGCCTTTACGCGTCACTTTTCTGTAATTTCTCCTTCAGGAATTTTCCTGTATAAGAGTTTTCGCAGTTCACCAAATTTTCCGGAATACCTTCGAAAATGAGGTATCCGCCCTCCGCTCCTCCTTCGGGGCCAAGGTCGATTACCCAGTCGGCGCTCTTGATCACCTCAGGATTATGTTCGATAATCACCATCGAATGCCCTTGATCTATAAGCGCATTAAAGGCATCCAGAAGTTTTTTGATGTCGTGGAAATGCAGGCCTGTGGTAGGCTCGTCGAATATAAACAGGGTTTTGGCTGAGGTAATGCCTCTGGCAAGAAACGAAGCCAGTTTAAGACGCTGGGCTTCGCCTCCGCTTAGGGTTGCCGAAGGTTGCCCCAGGCGGACATAACCAAGCCCGACATCGGCAAGGGGCTGCAAACGAATGGCAATTTTCTTGCACAGGTTGCAGTTTTTATTTGTGCTTTCGAAAAAATGCATGGCATCATCCACCGTCAGATCAAGAATATCGGTGATGGTTTTTCCCTGAAAGGTAACATCAAGAATCTCTTCACGAAACCTTTTACCCTTGCAGCTATCGCAAACCAGCGAGATGTCGGCCATAAACTGCATCTCAATCTTTACAAATCCGTCGCCTTCGCATTCGGGGCAACGGCCGTTATCAACGTTGAAAGAAAAGAATCCGGCAGTATAGCCGCGGGTTTTTGCAAGGGACTGTTCGGCAAAGAGATTGCGTATATCGTCGTAAACCTTCAGGTAGGTTACCGGGTTGGAGCGCGACGACCTGCCAATCGGGTTCTGGTCGATGTATTCAACTTCGGAAATGCTGCCAATATCGCCGTCAAGAGCATCGAACTGCCCTGTTTTCTCACCGTACCCTCCATAGATCTTTTTTAAAGCCGGAAAAAGAATGGTTTTTACCAGCGATGATTTGCCCGATCCGCTCACCCCCGTAATCGCGGTCATGATTCTTAAAGGAATTTTTACGTCGAATCCTTTCAGGTTGTTCTGGCGAACACCCTTGAGTTCAATGAACTCCTTCCATTTTCTTCTGAATTCAGGTACCGGTATTTTCATCCCCCCCGACAGGTAGGCGCTGGTGAGGCTGCCATGATGTTTCAACAGATCAGCAAATGCGCCCTGAAAAACAATCTCACCGCCATGTGAACCTGCCAGTGGACCGATATCAACCAACTGGTCGGCATTGCGCATGATGTCTTCATCGTGTTCTACCACTATGACGGTATTGCCTGCATCACGAAGTTTCTTCAGGACTTCGATAAGCCGGTGGGTATCGCGCTGGTGCAGACCGATGCTGGGCTCATCGAGAATATACATGGAGCCTACCAGGCTGCTTCCAAGAGAGGTTGCCAGGTTGATACGTTGCGATTCGCCCCCCGACAGTGTGTTCGAAAGGCGATTGAGTGTGAGGTAGCCCAGGCCCACGTCGTTGAGGTAAGCCAGCCGGTTATTTATTTCAATCAACAACCGGCGTGCTATTTCACGCTCGGTACGGTCGAGGACAATATTCTGAAAAAATGCGCACAGGCTGGCGATGGGCATCAAAACCAATTCCGAGATGGCTTTGCCGGCAACTTTCACGTAGTTGGCATCCTTGCGAAGCCGGGTACCCTGGCAATCGGGGCAGGTTCTTTTACCCCTGTAACGCGAAAGCATGACCCTGTATTGAATCTTGTAGGTGTTCTCTTCAACCATCTTAAAGAACTCGTCCAGGCCGTTGAAGAATTGGTTCCCGGCCCAAAGCAACTCCAGTTGTTCTTTTGACAACTGACTGATTGGTTTGTGAATAGGAAAATCAAACTTATAGGCGCTGTTTATCAACTGTTCCTGCCATTGCCCCATCTTCTCCCCTTTCCAGCAGGCTATGGCCCCCTCGAATACACTCAGAGCCTTGTTGGGAATCACCAGGTCGGGGTCGATGCCAATGATACTCCCGAAACCTTCGCAAACTTTACAGGCGCCAAACGGGTTGTTGAACGAGAACAGGTTAACCGATGGCTCCTCGAATGTAATGCCATCGAGTTCGAAACGGTTGCTGAAACGCATCTTACGCCATTCACCGTGTTTTTCGAAATGTATTTTACATGCTCCGTTGCCCTCGTAAAAAGCAGTTTGAACCGAATCGGCCACCCGTTGTATGAGTTCACTGCCATCCTTTTTTACAGAAATCCGGTCTATTACAATGCAGGTTTTTTTCAAGGCCGACTCCGGAAGAGGTTCAGCCAATAGTTCGTCGATGCGCCTTACCTCATCCTGAATTAAAACCCTTGAAAATCCCTGTTGCAACAGAACCTGAAGGTGTTGCTGAAGGGTTCTGCCGGATTTGATCTCTACAGGTGTCAGGATCATAACCCTGGTATCTTCAGGGAGGCTCATAATCTGCTCTACAATACCGGTAACTGAATGCCTTACAACCTGGTTTCCCGAAACAGGAGAATAGGTTTTTCCGATACGGGCAAAGAGCAATTTGAGGTAGTCGTAAATTTCGGTCGAGGTTCCAACGGTTGACCGCGGATTGCGGCTCAAAACCTTTTGTTCGATAGCGATAGCCGGCGAAATGCCCTGAATATAATCGACTTCGGGCTTGTGCATCCTGCCAAGAAACTGCCTGGCATAGGCGCTCAGGCTTTCAACATACCTCCTTTGCCCCTCCGAATAAAGGGTATCGAAGGCCAGCGACGACTTGCCCGATCCGGATAAACCCGTAATTACAACCAGGCTGTTACGTTTCAGGGCAACGTCGATATTCTTTAAATTGTGTACCCGGGCTCCTTTAATGATAATGTATTCCCTTGGGTTGATATTCCCGCCGGCATTCTGCTGCATAAAAATCTTAGTTTAACCACTGCAAAAGTAGTATTTTAAAAGGCCTTTACCCCCAAACCTCTATAATTGCTCCCCCATTCAAGTATCAAAAATTGAAATTTGTCGCAAGATATTTTATTTGTACCTTGCCGGCGTTTTTTTTATAACAAATTCAATTTTTTTCTATTTAAAACCTTAATGCCGATAGCCATGATGAAAGAGAATCTGACTGATTTTATCAGCGCAAGTATCCGGAAAAACTGGGAACTGGAATCGATGACCGATTACAAAGGCGAAAGTCTTACTTTCAAGGAGGTCGCTCACAGAATTGCCCGTCTGCACACCATTTTTGAGACCTTCGGGATTCAACGGGGCGACAAAGTGGCTTTGTTAGGCAAGAATTCAGCTAACTGGGGTGTAACCTTCCTGGGCACCATAACCTACGGAGCCGTGATTGTTCCTATCCTTCCGGATTTTAAGCCAACGGATGTTCATCATATTGTCAATCATTCGGAGGCCGTAATGCTGCTTGCTGCCGATCATCTCTTTGAGAATCTTGAGATGGACCAGATGAAAAAGGTCAAAATTGCCATTTCGCTACAGGATTTTTCCTTCTTGAGCAACGGCAACCTGGCTGATGGAGAGAAAATTTTTGATAGGGCAGAAAAGGCCTTTAAAGAAAAATACCCTAATGGGTTGGTTCCCGAACATGTGAATTACGAACCCATTCCCAATCAGGATCTGGCAGAAATCAGTTACACTTCGGGAACAACCGGTTTCACTAAAGGGGTCATGATCCACCACAACAGCCTGGTGGCCAATGTGGTATATGCAAACAACAATATGCCGCTAGAGCCTGGCGATAAAATTGTATCGTTCCTGCCTTTGGCTCATACTTATGGTTGCGCTTTCGAGTTTTTATGGCCATTTACCCTTGGTTGCCATATCACATTCCTGACCAAAACCCCATCGCCCCAAATCATTCTGGAAGCCTTCAAAAAAGTCAGGCCCCGCCTTGTGCTGTCTGTTCCATTGGTAATGGAGAAAATTTACAAAAAGCAATTATTGCCGGTTATAAGCAAACCAGCCATCAAGATTTTGCTTAATGCCCCGATATTAAACAATGTGATTAAGAAA
>DATIKH010000021.1:0-58783 GCA_035477775.1 Bacteroidales bacterium
AACGGTGAGCCTGCCCGTAGTTTTGTTGTTGATGAGGAATCGCGGGCTTACCTCGACGATTGTTTTTTCCTTACCATCAAGCCGGTTATTTATGTTTGCAATGTTGATGAGGCTTCGGCAGTTTCGGGAAATGCCTTCACCCAAAGGGTAATGCCAGCTATCCGTGCCGAAGGCGCTGAAGCGCTTATTATTGCAGCACTTGCCGAAGCTGATATCGCCCAGTTGCCCACCGAAAGCGACCGCCAGGAATTTCTTAAAGACCTGGGGATGGACGAACCCGGAATCAACAAGTTGATCCGTTCGGCCTACAACACCCTGAACCTTCAAACTTTCTTTACAGAAGGACCAAAAGAAGTGAGGGCATGGACCATTCGCCAGGGAACTCCCGCTTACAAAGCTGCAGGAGTCATTCACTCAGACCTGGAAAGGGGATTTATCAGGGCTGAAGTAAAACGCTGGGAAGATTTTGTTGAACTCGGCTCGGAACACGCCTGCAAACAGGCCGGCAAATTTCACATCGAAGGAAAAAACTACGTGGTGAAAGATGGAGATATCTTTCACGTGCGGTTCAACGTGTAAGGTTCCACACCCGGCTCTTGTCCCCTGCCCCACCAGGTCTTCTCAAAATCGTCGGCTTTTGGCAATAAAACTTAGGGCTATTGGGCCGCTGAATTGAACCAACTGCTAACTTCCAAGCCGGCATACAGGTACAATTTGCGCTGCTAAATGAATTTTCTTCTGGCTATTTCCTTAGCCACCATTTTTCCTATCTTAGCTTAATCGTTCTCAGAAATTTCTGGCATCCAGCCCCGCTTCGACCGCGGCTACACCGGCCATTGCCTGTCCCGAAGCAATTGAGGGAAGCACATGGCAGGCTTTGGATTGATAATTTTGACCTCGTTTCTGTTAATCTCTTTTGTCTGTTTTTTCAAGCCATAATTCCGGGTTACGGCCGGTGCTTATGACAGCTAATACTTCAACAGTTTTGGCTTCTCATTAATATAAAAATGGACCATATAGGGAAATTTCTTTACCATCAGGCAACGTATCTGTTTGTATCGGATGGCGCATATATGAGGGTTTTCTGCAAGCCCGTCAATCTGTTTTATGGTGACCTTTTGGAACCTTTTGCCAAGCCCTGGTTTTGCTTCGTTATACCAATCGGTAATATCCTGGATATCGCTCAGGGCTTCCGGCTCGATTTTTATCCTGTACTTCATCAGGCTTTCAGTGTTTTTTTTGCCTCCTTCCAGTCCAAAAGCCTGTTGGGATCATTCCTGGTTTTTTCAAAACGCTGCATGACAATTTTCTGATGTTCATCCGGAATATCAGAAATATTTGCCTCCTTCTGCCGGGCATAATCGAGCATGCTTTTAATGGCTTTTATCAAGTTAATATCGTTCACCTGTTTAAACTGCTCTATAATAATCGCTTTCTGACCTTGTAAGTCCATGATGTATTTTTTTTAACTAAAATGTCTGAACACTCAGAACGTTACATTTAAAAAATAAAGCATTCAACAACGTTTTTGCTCATCTAGCAGGTCATTTGCGGAACGCGCCTTTACCGTACCCTGTTTTACCAGATTAAGACTTTCCACGGCTTCCTTAAAATATTAAACCAGTAGCGCCCTTGCGGGAGAAATTGGCTTTGCCTTCAAAGGTACGAAACTATAGTGCAATAGTTTAGTTTTTTCGAGCTTTTATTGCGTGGTAACAAAATTGTACTGCCCAAATGCAAAGAGTTGCTCCACACAGATCCCCGTTTTGAGCTAGAACTTTGTTATCCAAAAAACAGTCAGGATTTTTTTGGCCTTTTGCTCAATAAGCAGATTCCCTCTAATTAACTTTCCTTTTAAATCCTGAAAGCGTTTGCAGGTTTAAAAGTTTCCCTATTTGCCAGGGCAGAGAACCTTTTGGAGAAAGGGTACAAAAAACGGTAACCTCACAAACCTTACCCGGCAACTTTGGGTGTTTTTAGGGAGGAGTTCAAAAATACCAGTCCAATAATTGCCGAAAGAAATGAAGCACACAGTATGGCCATTTTGGCATTGTCAATAACCTGCAAATTTTCGTAGGCAAGGATGGTTATGAAAATAGACATCGTAAATCCTATGCCGCCAAGAAAACCAACGCCTATAATATTCCGCCATTTCAGGTCGGAAGGCAGGTTGCATAAGCCAATTTTTGAACCCAGATACGTAAACAGGAAAATGCCGATTGGCTTACCAAACACCAGACCCGCCATTATACCCAGGCAATACGACTCTCCAAAACTGCTGGCCCAGTTGCCCCCGATTCCGATGGAAGTATTCGCCACGGCAAAAAATGGCAAAATCGCAAAGGCCACCGGTTTATGCAAAATATGTTCCAGACGGACCGAAGGGGTTTTCACGGAACTTTTTTCGAACGGAATAACAGCAGCCAACATAATCCCGGCGAAAGTAGCGTGAATGCCCGAGTTAAGCATGAAATACCACATGCTGATACCACCGATAATGTATGGGATTAGATTGTATATTTTAAACCGGTTAAACAGGAACAAAACCCCGAAAATAGAAAAAGCCATAACCAGACTTTGAATATCGAGGGTTTTGGAGTAAAAAACAGCAATTACCAGAATCGCTCCCATGTCATCGACCACCGCCAGGGCAGTAAGAAATATCTTAAGCGACAAGGGAACTCTTTTTCCCAATATGGAAAGGATACCCACAGCAAAGGCAATATCGGTGGCCATCGGAATACCCACTCCATTTTGACCCGGAGTACCGAAGTTGAAAATGGTAAAAACTGCCGCAGGCACCAGCATGCCACCAATCGCCCCAACAATCGGAAACGAAGCGCTTTTCATGTTGGATAGCTTGCCGGCAATAATTTCGCGTTTCAATTCCAAGCCAACAAGCAGGAAGAAAATGGCCATCAGGCCATCGTTGATCCAGTGAACCAGGCTGTGTTCATAAATTTTGAAGTGCCAAAGTTGAATATACTCAGCCTGTAAACCTGAATTAGCCATTGTTAGCGAGAAAATGGTGGCTGATATCAAAAGCAATCCACCGGATTTATCGCTATCAAAAAAACCATTAACCAAAGTGGATAATCGCATAAGTAATAAAATTTTGTTCTGCTATTCGTTCGATTGGTACAACCTGTAAGGGCTTACGAAACAATCAAATGAACTTCAACAAGGTGTATTAGCAGTAATTTTCGACGTAAGGAAGTAAATTTTAGACGGCAAGAAGCCTTTACATTAACAAACTCAATAATTCTAAATTTATTCTATGTAAAGGAAAATTTTTTTGAAGTGCAAATGTACTCACCTAATTTTCAGGATCAACAAGAAAATAATATTTTTTAAAAAAATTTGGAGACTCCTTGCAAATAGGGTTATTGAGATTAGACAACCTTATGAAAATCAAGGTCAAATCAGGAAATTAACAAGAAAGAAGCCTATTTGGAAACAGTTTTTTTCTCAGGCTTCAAAAAAGTCTTGCAAGGCTTGCAGGTATGAATTCTTCCAGCCTTTGAGCATGTTTTCATAGTCGCTATCAGGAATGCCTGATTGCTCCACTTCTAGAAGGGTGTTTTTTTTGTCGGGGAACAGCCTGATGGTAACAATTGACTCACCTTCTTCACCTTCGAAGTACCATTGCTGCCGTATCAGCTTATCTGGCTGAAACTCCAGATTGCGACCCGTTATTGAACCGCCTATGATGCTAAACTCCGATCCGGGTTCCTGGCTCATTGTGGCGGGTTCGCCGCTCCAAAGCTCTATGGTAAAGGGATTAGTCAGGGCAATATACACCTCCTCGGGCGTAGCCTTTATTTTCCGTTGCAATTTCAGTGATTTTGGCATGATTCAATGGAGTTTTTTCAGAACAAATGCGCTTAATGCCGGTAAATAGAGTTTGAGATGGATGGCACCCTTGGTGGTGGCCGCTGAAGAAAAATTCATCTGATCGTCGATCCGGCCGAAACCGCCAAACTTTATGCTATCGGTATTCAATAAAACCCGGTAATCGCCTTCCTGCACAGGTACCTGGTAGCCAGTATATGATTCGAAAGGGTTGAAATTAAATACAAACAACAGGTCTTTGCGCTGAACAACCAAAACCTGATCGGTAATGTGTTCCATGAGGTGGATTACCTCGGGGAAAAGGTACAAGCTTTCGGTACGTGCAAGTGAAATCATTTCCCGGTCGAAACTGTACAAAAACCGGTATTTCAGATCGGGGTTTTGCAGGAGGCTCCATTGCCTGCGGGCATAATGATACGACCAATCGTTGTGTCGGCCGGGGAAATCGACCCACTCGGGATGTCCGAATTCGTTGCCCATAAAATTGAGGTACCCATTTCCGGCGGTAACCATGGTGATAAGCCTGATCATCTTATGAAGGGCCATGCCATTGTCAACAGTCAGGTTGTGCTGATTGCATTGCATATTGTAGTACATTTCCTGATCCATTAACCAGAAGATCAGGGTTTTGTCGCCGACCAAAGCCTGATCGTGCGATTCTGCATAGTGCACTGTCTTTTCGTCGCGACGTTTATTGGTAAGGTTGTAAAACATATCACCTACGTGCCAAAATTGGATTCTTTCCTCTTTAATGGTTCTTATCCAGTAATCGGGTACACCCATCGCCAGCCTGAAGTCGAAGCCCATACCGCCCAAATCTTGGTGGCAGGCCAATCCGGGCATTCCGCTCATTTCTTCGGCTATGGTAATTGCATCGGGATTCACTTCATGGATCAGTTTATTAGCCAGGTACAAATAAGAAGTGGCGTCTTCGTCCACATTATCATTGTAATACTGGTCGTAGCCAACGAACGCCTTTCCAAGTCCATGATCCAGATACAGCATGGAGGTAACCCCATCGAACCGGAAACCATCGAAGCGGTATTCTTCAAGCCAGAATTTGCAATTGGAGAGCAGAAAATGCAGCACCTGGTTTTTACCATAATCGAAACAACGGCTATCCCAGGCAAGGTGGTTGCCGCGCAACCCGTCGTGAAAGAATTGGTAAAGCGTTCCGTCATAGCGGCTTATGCCTTCAATTTCATTTTTTACGGCATGCGAATGCACCAAATCCATAATAACCCTGATACCCCTGCCATGAGCATCATCAATCAGGGCTTTAAGGTCGTTGGGGGTGCCAAACCGGCTCGAGGCTGCAAAAAAATTGCTTACATGATACCCGAACGATCCGTAGAAAGGATGCTCTTGCACGGCCATAAGCTGAATGGTGTTATAACCAGCCTCCTCGATATGCGGAAGTACATTCAGCCTGAACTCATTCCATGATCCTACCTTGTAGTCCTCAGGCGCCATTCCGGCATGGGCTTCATATATGAGGGGAATGAAGTTCGGATCAGGTGTTACCTCGTTTTTCCATTGGTAATGTTCATCCGGATACCACACCTGAGAACTCCAGATATGTGTTTCCGGGTCCTGCACGACCCTTCGGGACCAGGCAGAAATACGCTCCCCCGAACCACCAGGCCAGTGCATAAACAACTTATACAAATCACCATGTTTCAAAACACTTTCCTCAACAAACAGTTCCCAGTTTCCGTGGCCAAGCGGGAAAAATTTGAATTTGTCGTCCTGCTTCCATCCTGTAAAATCGCCAATAAGAAAAATTTCTGACGCATTCGGAGCCCATTCCCGGATAACCCAACCATTCTGGCTATGATGCAAACCAAAAAACATAAATCCGTTGGCAAATTCCGAAAGTGTTTTACCACCTGTCAGTTCAGCCTCTTTAGTACTTGCTTTTCGAATCCTGCGTTCGATCACATGCCTGTGTGGCTCAAGGTATGGATCCATCTGAACAATCTTTGGAATGGACATTTGGCTGAATTTTTCTTCAAATTAAACGCTGTGATTTTCAATATCAAACATAACCTTTTTTGCAATATCGCAAAACCGAAATGTCCAATTATTAAGCTTTTTTACGTAGAATTTTTCAAAAATACTATTTTTGCGTAATTTTAATTCAATCTAAATAAAAGATAATAATTTATAGCATGCTGTTAAGTGAATTAAAGAATGGCGAAAAAGGGGTAATTGTTAAGGTAAAAGGACGCGGCGCTTTCCGTAAAAGGATTATCGAGATGGGGTTCGTAGTCGGGCAAACTGTAGAGGTAATTAAAAAAGCGCCCTTGCGCGATCCGGTCGAATACAGCTTAATGGGCTACAATGTGTCGCTGCGCAATAGTGAGGCTCAATTGATTGAAGTAGCCCGCGAAGAAGAATTTCTCAACCAGGATGAATCGGCTTTCGAAGGTACTATTGCAATTGAGAGGACAGGAAAGGCTCATCATTCTGGCAAAACAATCCATGTGGCCCTTGTTGGAAATCCGAACAGTGGAAAAACCACATTTTTCAATCACGCTTCAGGTTCGCACGAAAGGGTGGGTAATTACAGCGGGGTTACTGTAGAGGCCAAAGAAGGTAAGTTGAAGCATGGCGGCTACCTGCTCCGTATTACCGATTTACCAGGTACCTATTCGGTTTCTGCGTTTTCGCCCGAAGAAATTTTTGTAAGAAAATATGTGCAGGAGCAATTGCCCGATGTGGTTATAAACATTGTTGATGCATCGAACCTGGAACGGAACCTGTACCTTACTACCCAGCTTATCGACATGGACATCAGGGTGGTAATGGTTCTCAACATGTACGATGAGCTACAGGAGTCGGGTGATGTGCTCAATTACCAATCGCTTGGAGAAATGATCGGGATACCAATCATCCCAACCATAAGCCACAAAGGCAAGGGTGTGAAAGAGGTTTTCGACAAGGTAATTGAGGTTTATGAAGACCGAAATCCGGTGGTGCGACACATTCACATAAACTATGGGGCCAGCCTCGAAAAATCGATTAAATCCATACAGGATCTGATCAATGTGCAGGGAAATCAGCATTTAACCGACAGGATGTCCACCAGGTTTCTTTCAATCAAATTGATCGAAAGTGACAAGGAAGCCACCAAGCAGGTTATGGAGCAATGCCATAATCACGAAGAAATTCTTTTCCAGGCCGCCCAGGAAGCACGTAAAGTAGAAAAGGAATATGGCGAAAATCCGGAAACAGTTATAACAGACCTTAAATACGGTTTCATTTCCGGCGCTTTGAAGGAAACCCTTCAAAGAGGAAAAAAAGAAGAGCGAAAAGCAAGCGAGGTGATCGACACCCTGATAACCCATAAATTGTTCGGCTTTCCGATATTTTTGTTTTTCATGTGGCTTATGTTCTCTGCTACATTTTGGCTGGGTAGTTTTCCGATGGATTGGCTCGAGCAGGCCGTGGGGGCCTTCGGTGATTTAGTGGGCCGCAACATGGCTGAAGGCCCAATCAAGGATTTGCTGATAAATGGGGTCATCAGTGGTGTGGGTGGCGTTCTGGTGTTTCTGCCCAATATTGTGTTGCTGTTCTTTTTCATCAGCATCATGGAAGACACCGGCTATATGTCGAGGGCTGTTTTTATCATGGATAAGCTGATGCACAAAATCGGACTGCATGGCAAATCTTTCATTCCGCTCTTGATGGGGTTCGGCTGCAATGTCCCGGCCATCATGGCAGCCCGCACACTGCCCAACCGTAATGACCGGCTTCTGACCATGCTTATCAATCCGTTTATGTCGTGCAGCGCCAGGCTGCCTATTTATGTGCTTTTGATCAGCGCCTTTTTCCCGCACAATCAGGGAACCATGCTTTTTCTGATGTACCTGATAGGCGTTGCTGTGGCTGTTGGGATGGCTGTGTTGTTCAAAAAAACCTTGTTTAAAACAGTGGAGGTGCCATTTGTCATGGAACTCCCCCCCTATCGGGTTCCAACCATGAAGGCCACTACCCGAAATATGTGGCGAAAAGCGGTTCACTACCTGAAAAAAATCAGCGGAATCATCCTTATCGCTTCGGTCGTCATCTGGGCGCTTGGTTATTTTCCGAACGGGTCAGCTTATGAGGCCAAGACGGAGAGTCGCCTGAATGAAATAACAGCAACCTACCAACTGCAGCTAAATCAAATCCCAGCAAATGATCTCATCCAAAGGGAAGTGCTGGTTGCAGAAAAGGAGCAACGGATGGCTGAAGCCAAACGCCAGCTTTTTACCGAAAGGCTCGAAGGAAGCTTTATCGGTCAGATAGGGCGGTTTATCCACCCGGTCATGGAACCGCTGGGATTTGACTGGAAAATGTCTATTAGCATTTTGTCGGGAGTCGCTGCCAAGGAAATTGTTGTAAGCACTCTGGCGGTACTTTATCAGGCCGATGAAAGCAGTGAGGTTGGTGAGGCCTCCCTTGTAAACCGTTTGCAAAATCAAACCTACATCGACGGGCCCAAGGCCGGACAGCGTGTTTTTAACCCATTGGTAGCGTTCAGTTTTATGGTATTTGTACTGCTGTATTTTCCATGTATTGCGGTAATTGCAGCCATAAGCAAGGAGTCGGGCCACTGGAAATGGGGCCTTTTTGCCGTGTTTTATACCAGCGCCATAGCCTGGCTGGCATCATTGCTGGTGTATCAGGTCGGAGGCCTGTTCTTTACTTTCTGAAATTATGCAATAAGGTATTTTACGCAGGGAATATTTCTTCCTGACTAAACCGGATTGTTTAAAAAAATCATGCTTTTAAAATTTCTTCAAAAAAGCCCTTTTATCGGGGCTTTTTTTTTATTTTAGGGTAAAATTTAGAAGAACCTCCAGGTGCCGGAAATTAAAGAAATATTAAAGAAATATTGGGGCTATGATTCGTTCAGGCCCATGCAGGAAGATATTATCCGGTCAGTTCTTGAAGGACATGACACCCTGGCGCTGTTACCTACCGGCGGAGGAAAATCCATTTGTTTTCAGGTACCGGCCATGGCAACCGATGGGTTGTGTATTGTAGTTACTCCCCTGATAGCCCTTATGAAGGATCAGGTACAAAACCTTAAAAGCCGTGGAATAAAAGCTGTGGCTTTGTATCATGGACTCAGCAAGATGGAAATCGATATTGCCCTGGATAACTGCATCTATGGCAAAGGATTTAAGTTCTTGTACCTTTCGCCCGAAAGGCTTCAAACCGAATTGCTTCAGGCGAGGCTTTCGAAAATGAATGTAAGCTTGCTGGCGATTGACGAGGCTCATTGCATATCGCAATGGGGTTATGATTTCCGGCCGCCCTACCTCAAAATTGCCGCTATAAGGCAATTCTTTCCCAAAATTCCGGTGCTGGCCCTTACGGCTACTGCTACTCCGCAAGTTGTTGCGGATATTCAGGAGAAACTGGAATTTCGTAAAAAAAATGTTTTCCAAAAAAGCTTCGAGCGAAAAAATCTGGCTTATGTTGTTCAGGAAGAGGAGGATAAATTAGGGCGATTGCTCCGAATATGCAATAAGGTGCCAGGCACAGGCATTGTGTATGTGAGAAATCGGAAAAGAACCCGCGAGATTGCAGAGTATTTGAAAAAAAACAAAATTCCGGCCGACTACTATCATGCAGGGCTAACCCACCTTGAACGCGATCTGAAACAAAATGCCTGGATGAAAGAAAAAATCAGGGTTATGGTCGCAACCAATGCATTTGGCATGGGCATCGACAAGCCAAACGTGAGGTTTGTGGCACATGTGGATTTGCCCGATAGTCCGGAGGCATATTTTCAGGAAGCAGGAAGGGCTGGGCGCGACGAAAAGAAGGCCTTTGGTGTAACGCTCTACAACAAGTCCGACATCATCGACCTGGAGCAAAACCATGAACGGTCGTATCCTCCCATTGAATTCATAACGAAGGTTTATAATTGTTTGGGGAATTATTTCCAAATGCCTGTGGGTGGTGGCCGCGACCAAACCATGCCTTTTATTCTCAATGATTTCACCGAACATTTCAACTTCGAAACAGCTCCTGCATTCAGCGCTCTTAAATTTCTTGAAAAAGAAGGGTATATCATCCTGTCGGAAGCTTTGTTCAACCCATCGAGGATCTTTTTCTCCATAAACAGGGAGGAACTTTACCGTTTTCAAATAGCTACACCTGCATACGATAGCTTTATAAAAATTATCCTGAGGTCGTATCCGGGTATTTTTACAGATTTTGTAAAAATAAGCGAAACCGATATCGCCAAAAGGTCTGGGATGGGTAGCGAAGAAGTTGTGAAAAGGCTAAAGTGGTTGAACCAATTGAATATTGTTCAATACGAGCCCCAAAATGAAAGCCCTACCATTACCTTCATCGAGGAAAGGATTGCTTCAGAGCACTTACGCATTACGCCTGAGGTCTATCACCGGCAGAAAAAGTTTTCGCACGAAAGGATCCTGGCAATGAAAAGTTATGTGGAGACCAAAATACAATGCAGAAGTCAGCTTTTGCTTGCCTATTTTGGTGAAAAAACCCATAACCGGTGCGGTCAGTGCGATTACTGTCTTGAAAGGAAGAAATCCGGAATGTCGAAGGAGGAAACAGACCAATTGGTAAACCAGATTCGAATATTGCTGAAAGAAAAACCAAGGAGCTCACCCGAATTGATCATGGTCCTGTCAGATTTATTATTGGAGGATGAAGCCATGAAGATCGTCCGCTGGCTTGTTGACAACGGAAAAATAAAAACCCAATCTCAGGGAACTAACCTGGAATGGGTAGATCAGCATTGAACCTTAAAATTTAAAAATAAATAACAAGATAATTCTTTGATTTGAATAGGAAATACGCATTTTATGTTCACCCCTTTAAGAAAAGGAGGCAGCCTCCATTTTGAAGCAGCCTCCTTTTCAGAATTTGCAGATACAAACTTCAGAATGATTACCTGCGCCTTGGGGGAGTGCGCGGAAGTGTTATTTCACGGGTTTCGCCATTGGCAGTGATGGTGGCAAGGTCATCGCAGGTTCCGTTGCCGTAATCAAGAACCAGGCTCCGATCTCCTCTTCTTATGGTTACAGTACCTTCAACAAGCCACAGACAAGCCATCCTTCTGATAAGCGGTTTGGTAATAACAACACTGTATTGCTCTCCGCGGCGATTTACACCTGATACGGTTCCTTCAATTTGAAATTCATCGTCCCAGATAAACCTTGGGGTAAGAATTCCGGCAATCCATTTGCGGGTACGGCTTACTTCGCGGGTTATAAAAGTACCATCCTGGAAGGTAATTTTGCCGCCACGAAGGGTAATGGTCACGGTTATTCCGTCAACATTGGTAATGGTTTTTGTGCCTTCCATCAGGTTTCCTCCAATGGTGAAATTCTGGAAAGTAATAGTACGCGATGTACCAGCCCTGTGCATTGGCCCGGTAATCACAATCTGGATAACCCCATTTTTTGCGGGACGCTCTCCAACCTTCCAATCAGTAAATGTAATGGTAATGGTTTTCGGAAATCCTACTTCGGGAGTAACCGTCACCACCCTCGAACCGGATACTGGGGGAGCTACCGGAGATGTACCTGCTGTTTTAGCAGTAATGTCAACCGGAAGGTTTTCGAAAACCATAGCTACGTCACCTAAATCATCAGTTTCAGCAATAGCCTGGCTGAAATAGGAGTCAGAAATGGCTTCATCTTCGGCCAAAGCAATTTTTTGGTCCATTGTATCTTCCTTCTGACAAGAAGAAAATCCAAGAACCAATGCAACCACACATAGCAAGGACAAACTTTTCCTTTTCATAGTAATATTTTTTACAGGTTTGAATTAAACATGGTCAAATGTATTTGGCTAAAAATGAAGTTTTCATGAAAGTATTTTTTTTATTTAATTTTTTATTGTTGATGTTATTTTTGAAATGTACAAAAATAGGTCATGATGAATTCTATCATAAAAAGGTATTGGGAATTCTTCAGACAACAGGTGCCCGGAGCAAGGTAAAAAATTGGATTTAGCTTCTTGATAGTTTAATGCTTGTTTTGAAGAAGCCACTGAGGGCGCACATGAGAAAATTAATTAATTTTACCAAAACCATATAAGAAAACCTAATGGAAAAAATTTTATGAAAGAAGCTGATAGTAGTCGCTTGATAAACGAACTTTTAAACCGGTATGAACAAATCATTGCCCGCCTGGTGTTATTCAATCTTACCGAACTTCCTTTTCCTCTGGGAGTAAAAAGAACCATCGATGTACTTAAAGGAAACAAATCGACCTTTGCCATAAACCACAGCCTTCATAAACTGCACACTTTTTCGGCATTATCGGGATTCACACGCGACCAGATGTCTGACATATTGGACATTCTCATCAACTCCGGGTTGATAGTCGTTGAAAAAATCCAGGTCGATGGAGTAGAACTCCCTGTATTAAAGATAACCGCAAAAGGAAAAGATTTCCTGAGCGGCGATACCCCATGCGAATTCGTATTGCTCGATGCCATTATGGATAAGGACATTCCTGAAATTTCGGACGACGACCAGGACCTGTATTATAAACTCAAGCTTACCAGGCGACAGTTGTCCGAGGAAGATGATGTACCTGCCTTTATGATATGCCATGATACTGTTTTAAGGGCGCTTTGTTTGCAAAAGCCCATGGAAAACGACGAGCTGGCCAAAATTGCCGGTGTCGGTCCTAAATTCATGGAAAATTACAGCAAGCAATTCCTGTATGTAATCCGGCAATATGTAACGCGCGAAAAAAACATCTGACGTAGAATTAATCAGAGTACCTTTGCGCAAAATTTCACTGAATGGAGTTTCGGATAGGTGAAATGGCTGCCTTGTTTACAGCCATTTGCTGGGTTGTTTCGGCCATGGCTTTTGAATCGGCAGGCCGCAAGGTTGGCAGTGTAGTTGTTAATCTCATAAGACTTGTTATGGCTTTTGTGCTGATTAGCGTGTTCACGCTGATCACTCGCGGCATGCTCCTGCCACTGGATGCCACTTCTTTTAATTGGTTTTGGTTGCTGCTATCGGGCCTAGTTGGTTTTGTTTTTGGCGACCTTTTTCTGTTTAAAGCCTTTACCGTAATTGGTTCACGGTTTTCCTTGCTGATCATGACCCTTGTGCCACCTATGGCAGCTTTTGTTGGCTGGGTTTTTCTTGGCGAAAGGCTCGCCTGGCTCCATTTGTTGGGCATGGCAATTACCCTGTCGGGAATTTCGCTGGTGATTTTGTTTCGCAACGGAAACAATAAAGCCGGGTTTCACAAACTCCCTCTTCGTGGCATACTTTTTGCCTTGGGCGGAGCCGCAGGGCAGGCTGGCGGATTGGTTTTGAGCAAATACGGAATGGGCGAATACGACCATTTTGCAGCAACCCAGATTCGAATCATTGCCGGCATAATGGGGTTTACAATATTGGTGTTTATGATGAAACGATGGTTTGCTGTTCGTGAAGCTTCTGCAAATCCCAGAGCAATGGGATTAATGTTGCTTGGGGCCACATTTGGGCCTTTCCTGGGAGTTTCTGCCTCACTTCTTGCAGTTCAAAACACGGCCACAGGAATTGCATCGACCATCATGGCCATTACCCCCATTCTAATCATCCCTCCTACACTCATTTTGTTTAAACAAAAGGTAAACTGGCAGGAAATACTGGGTGCCATCATCAGTGTTTGTGGCGTGGCCCTGTTTTTTATTTAACAAAATTTTAACCGACAATCATCTTTTCCTGGTATAGTTGTTTTCATGCACTTGATAATGGTTGAACTTCCGGAAAACCTTCGTGCAAAAAACATCATCCTTACTACAAATTTTAAAACGCATGCAGATCAAGGAATTTATTAAGAAGTATTTAGCCATCTGGTCGCAGCTGGATAAAAAAATACTGGTTCGCAAATCCATAATTTATGGGTCAATCTCAATTGCAGGGCTTTATTTGCTGTTTCAATTTCTGGCCCGCGTGGGCTTTTTTGGCGAAGTTCCTGGCACAGATGATTTGAAAAGCTTCGAAAACCACAACTCCTCAAAAGTCTTTGCAGCTGGTGGCGAGATTTTAGGAAAGTATTTTATTTACGATCGAACGGCTGTTACGCTTCAGGAACTTTCACCGTATGTAGTTCCGGCATTGATCAGCACTGAAGATGTACGTTTTTACCGCCACAACGGCACCGATTATTTTAGCCTTGGAAGGGTGCTGATAAAGAACATCCTGCTTGGGCAAAGGAGTGCAGGTGGCGGAAGCACCATTACCAGGCAATTGGCAAAGAACTTATATCCCAGGCAACGCAGGGGCTTTATCTGGCTTGTTGGGGAGAAAATACGTGAAGGGATCATTGCCGGCCGGCTCGAAAGGGTTTACACCAAGGATGAGATTCTGACCCTTTATCTAAACACCGTGCCATTTGGCGAGAATGTTTATGGCATATCAGCTGCATCTCAGCGATTTTTCAATAAGCACCCAGGGCAGTTAAATCTGCACGAAGCCGCTACCCTGGTTGGGATGTTAAAAGCCACAACCACTTTCAACCCAAGGATCAACCCCGAAGCTTCGCTTGCACGTCGCAACGTGGTAATTGGCCAATTGGAGCGATACGGCCATATCACTGCCGAACAGGCAGATTCGGTGCAATCCATTCCGTTAGATGTTGATTATAACCTGCTTTCGCATGGACATGGCCCGGCTACCTATTTCAGGGAAATGCTCAGGCAGGAGTTAAAGGATATTCTGGAAGCATATAACAAGCGAAATGGAACCAACCTGAATCTTTACACCAGCGGACTCCAGATTTATACTACCATCGATTATCACCTGCAAATGGAAGCCGAGCAGGCTTACTCAAAGCAAATGAAGGCATTGCAGAATTCGGTTGACAGGCATTTCCGCGAAGCCAGGCGCGGGCCGGTAAGGCCATTGTTGCGGCAACTTGCCCGAAGGTCCGACCGTTACAAGTCTTTGCGTCAGGATGGAAAATCAGATGCCCAAGCCCTTGAATTATTTGAACAGCCTTCGAATATCTTGTTTTTTAACTGGGATGGTGAACAGAACCTCAATAAGAGCCCAATGGATTCCATTTTTGCATCGCAAAAAGTCCTGCATGGGGGATTGGTTTCATTGAACCCTGCAAATGGACATGTTTTGGCATGGGTCGGAGGAAACAACATTCGGTTTTTTCAGTTCGATAATGTGTTGTCGCGCAGGCAAACAGGTTCAGCTTTCAAACCTTTCGTTTATGCAGCCGCCCTTGAAGCAGGTGCAAACCCATGTGAGATGACAACCAACGAACGACCTGTTTTTGCCGATTACGACAATTGGAGTCCCGAAAACCACGATGGCGTTTACGATGGGTTTTACAGTATGCAGGGTGCGCTGACGCACTCGGTCAATACGGTCTCGGCACGTTACCTCGAAGTTGCAGGAGTCGATGCTGTGATTCATCTTGCACAAGCTGCAGGTATCCGTGGCAAGCTACCTGCACTCCCTTCGGTGGCTTTAGGGACTGCTGAAACGTCACTCCTTGATTTGACCGCGGCTTATTCAATATTTCTCAATGGAGGTTTAGCCATAAAACCATTTTACTTACTTCGCGTTGAAGATGCCGAAGGCAATATCATTTACAGGGGCAGGAACAACCAGAGTGCCGAACCGGTAATTCATCAGGAAACCAGCCTGATGTTGACCCATATGCTCAAAAGCGTTGTAAATTCAGGCACAGCGGCTTCCATCAGAAGTTTCGTGGGCTACGAATACGACCTGGCCGGCAAAACAGGAACCACCCAGAACAACAGCGACAGCTGGTTTATAGGCTTCAGTCCAAACCTTATTACCGGAGTATGGGTTGGCCTCGAAAACCCGGCTTTCAACAGCGCTTACCCACTGCCCTTCGGCGCTTCGGGTTCAGCAGTTCCTATTTGGGCCGATTTTCATGCGCAAATCTTACAAAATTGGCGCACCAGAAAATATATAGCAGGCTTCCTGCCTGCTCTGGGCCCTGAATGGGAAGAATTTCTCAACTGCCCAATGTATGCCAGCGAGTTGCAGCAACCAGGCTTGTTAGAGAGAATTTTCGTTCAACCAGCTGACCGACAAACAAACCTTGATGAAACAGGCAGTGAAACCCAAAGAAAGAACCGAATTAGGGAACTCATAGAGAATGCCTTTAGAAAAAGGCCCAATCAATAAGTATAAAACAAGTTAATTTCTAAAGGTTCTTACCGACCATTATAGGATTACTCCCACCCTATGTTCTGAATTGAGATTTATAACCTGGCTTTTATTGCTTAAGCCGGTCTTAGAATTATTCAACATAATAGCTCAAAATTGTTTGTTTTCAGACTCGATTCATTGCTATTTTACCGAAAAAGCCGTAGGTTTGTTTGGTAACACGATCAAATGCAGGTCTTTGTTTTTAGCAACCTAAAACTGCTGTTATGAACGGGAATGTATATGATTTGCTTGGCCATCCCCTGGCCTTCGGAATATTTATCCTAACCTTGTTTCTTCCGGTACTAGTCGGCATCCTCGCAACCAAAAGGACCAAAAACCAGGCTGATTTTTTTATTGGCGGGAGGTCCATGAATGCTTTTGTGGTCGGATTATCGGCTGTTTCAACCGGGCGGTCGGCATGGTTGGTTCTGGGGTTAAGCGGAGTGGCTTACACCTCGGGAGTAGGAGCCGTTTGGGCAATCGTCGGATACATCATGGTAGAAGCCTGGCAGTTCTATTACCTAGGGAGGAGGCTTCGCCGCCAAAGTCAGCAGTTCAACTCCATTACCCTGCTCGACTACTTTACCTCGCGCTTCAACGACAAAGCGAACCTGCTTCGAATTACGGGAGTATTCATTATCGGGTTGTTTATTACGGCATATGTGGCAGCACAGTTCAATGCGGGCTCAAAAGCCCTGTCCACTGCCCTGCATCTGCCGGTTGAGGTTTCTTTGATAATTTCCGGGTTGCTCATCATGGTCTATATGGTACTTGGAGGCTATGTTGCAGTAGCATTTAATGATACCCTGAGAGCCATCATCATGCTCCTGGGTCTTGTAACCTTACCGATAATTTTGATGGTTCAGATTGGCGGCTGGGAAGTGTTCTGGACCATGCTGCATCAACTCAACCCGGCCCTGGTCGATCCCTGGGCGCTGGGCTTTGGGGTAATCATCGGTTTTGTCGGCATTGGTTTAGGCTCGCCCGGACAGCCACATATCGTAGTGCGATATATGTCGATCGCTAGGGAAGAACACCTCAGGTATAGCGCCATTATTGGCACCTTTTGGAATCTGGTATTGGGATTGGGCGCCATTTCCATAGGTCTTGCCGCCAGGGTACTGGTACCCGATGTGAACCAGCTTCCGGGCTCCGACCCCGAAATGGTTTACCTGGCCATGTCGGCCGAATATTTTGGCCCGGCTATGTACGGGCTGCTGCTGGGTGGGGTTTTTGCGGCAATTTTGTCAACCGCCGATTCACAACTGTTGGTTGTAGCATCAACCTTCGCCTGCGATTTATACGAAAAGGTTTTGGGACGCAAGGTTACCTTTTCGGAAAAAAACAAAATGACAATCAGCCGGGTGGTGGTTGTTTTGGCCGGCATCATGGCGATGATTCTGGCCTACCTCGCCCAGGACCTGGTGTTCTGGCTGGTACTGTTCGCGTGGGGAGGACTGGGAGCAGCCTTTGGCCCAGCGCTTATCCTTACATTGTTTTGGAAAAATACGACCAAACACGGGGTTTTCGCAGGTATGGTAACAGGATCGTTTGTAGCTATTGCATGGCGCTTGTGGCTCAGGGAATCAACCGGCGTTTATGAACTGATACCGGCCTTTTTCCTTTCGTTGCTGGTTATTGTGGTGGTTAGTGCAGCAACCCGGGGCAAACAGGGATAATACGCTACCGGGGCCATCCCTGAATTTATCGGTCACGCCGGCCTTTCAGGAGCATTAGCCTATTACAGCCCAAAGGACCAAATCTTTATTGCCGGTACGGTAAACCAGGTTGCCCATCCTGACATGTCGTTCAGAACCATGATCAAATTGGTGCGGGAGGTTAAATTGAAGGTGTAGCGAAAATTATTTTACAACCTTATAATTCCTATACTCAAACAACCTATAACCGGTAATTTTTTCGAAAGCGTATAGTAGCCGGTCTTTGAAGCGCATGTTGAGTTGGCTCTCGTCGATGCTGACCTCCCACGAAAGGTTGTCAATCAGGTTTCTCATGACAGCGGGATGGGTGCCGGTAAATCGTTTTACTGCATCAACTTCATTGTAGCTGAAGCTTGCCAAAGAATTTTCTGCGCTCTGCAGTTGCTCGCCGCTCAGGT
Source organism: Bacteroidales bacterium (assembly GCA_035477775.1). Taxonomy (GTDB): domain Bacteria; phylum Bacteroidota; class Bacteroidia; order Bacteroidales; family UBA7960; genus UBA7960. The sequence goes on from DATIKH010000021.1 coordinate 18,156, forward strand.
ACAATGAGGCAAAATTTCGCTGCTTGGCGACCATTACTGCAGGCGGACGCACCCAGCCATAGTGGTAAATGTGCGCATTGATGGGTATTACATAAAGTTTTTTGTCCTCCTTACGGAAGCCCTGGGCGTCGCGATACGACCGAATGCGTTTGTCGTTGCGAATGATGCGGATTTCGTGCCGGTACCATTGCCTGTTAATGCCGATGTAGTCGAATGTTCCCCAAAAATGCATGTATTTGAACAGCAAACCTTCCACCCGGTTGTTGTTAAGGTTTGCAGCCATTGCCTGGCATATGGTCTGATAATCCTTTTCGTGTATTACCTCATCGGCCTGCAGATAAAAGCACCAGTCAAACTCCTGACCGATGGCATCCATGGCCTTGTTGGTTTCCACGGCCAATACCTGACCGCCCTTACGCAGGGAGTCGTCCCATACCGAATGGAGAATCCGGATTTTAGGATCGTCGATGGTTTGTATCAACTTCAGCGTGTCATCATCAGAATTGCCAACCAGCACCACCATGCAGTCACAAACCGGAAGCGCCGACCGGATGGATTCAATTACCGGATAGCCGAATTTTACTGCGTTTCGGACAATGGTAAAACCGCAAACTTTCATAAAAACGGTTATTTTAATTTAGAATTCAGAATTTAGAAATCAGATTTTAGATTAAAGAATTCCGAAATTAGATTTTTGAGCTTAAAAGCTTTTGGTTCATTGATTTTAAAGTGGAAACAAATATTGCATTAAGTTCATTGGCTTCTTTCAATAGGGAATCAATATCTCGTACTGAATTTTATTTAAGAAATTTACTCCTTTCTTTTCAGTTCTGTATATTAATTACTTCCTCATACAACGCCATATAATTTTTTCCGATGTTTTCGTCGGTAAACTGCCTTGCATGCTCAAAACCTTTTTGCCGCATGGATTGGCGTAATTCGCTATCAATCAACACCTTTCGGATGGCTTCCTGTATTTCACCCACTTCATTTGGATTGGCATAAATAGCAGCAGGGCCACCGGCCTCAGAAAAGCAACCTCCTTTTGATGTTACCACCGGGCTGCCCGAAAAAAGCGCTTCTACAATTGGAATTCCAAATCCTTCGAACAGCGACATATACACAAACACCGCCGCCGACTTGTATAGAGCTGCCAGTTCAAGGCTGGTTAAGCCCTTCAGGAAAATAACTTTAGATTGCATCCCCCGGCTTGCAATATACGATTTCACTTCCCGCGCATAGGGCGTTTCCGACCCAACCACCACCAGACTCGTATCCAGGTGCTCAATGGATTTCACAATATTGAGCAGGTTTTTGCGCGGCTCTATGGTGCCCACGTTCAGAATAAACTGTTCCGGCAAGTTGAACCTGGCAATAAGGCTCTGCCGGGCTTCTTCCTCCATCGGCTGCTGGAAAACCTGCTGGCAGCCCTGATAAATCACCTTAATTTTGGCGGGATCGGCCTTATAAAAGTGAATGATATCCTGGCGGGTTTGTTCACTGATGGCCACCACCATATCGGCATTTCTCACAGCATAGCCTGTTTTCTGTCGGTAAATCCAGGCATCGATCGTGGAATAGAATTGGGGATAGCGCAGAAAGATCAGGTCGTGAACCGTAACTACCGATTTTAGGCCGGTTTTGTTTATTCCAAAAGGTACCTCTGCGCTAAGGCCGTGGAAGAGTTCGATGCGGTCATTTTTCAAATCGCTGATAATTCCCGCCTGCCGCCACAAGTTATTAAAGAAACCAAAGAACCGGCCATTTGGTCTGCGTTCTAACATATTATCGGCAGACGGATTGAAAAGGTTTTTTTTAGAGGGCTTGGGATTGTACAACACGTATCGGTGTTTGGGATGGTGAACGCTCAAGATCCTAATCAGATCGCGGCTGTAGTTGCCTAGCCCGGTGCGGTTATGAAAAGCCCGCTTTGCATCAAAACCTATATTCATAAAGATCCGCTAAAATTTTTCAAAAATCCAATTTTGCCATGAACGGATGGTAAACAGCAAAGTTATCTCAAAAGGATTTTCAGATGGTTTTGGCAATGAAATAATTCAGAAAAATTTAAATGCATTGAATAAATCAGGTTTGATTCATTGCCTGTTTCGGATCGGGATTAATTTTGCAGAATGATTCTAAAATCCTCTTTCCAGTCTGATTGATTAGAACAAACCACAATTCAAAAATACTTTCCCATGGCCACCCCTTCTTCACCCTGGTACGAAAAACTCTTTGCTAATTATGGCAAGAGTTACGATAAAGAAATATTCACCACAGGCACTATTGGTGAATGTAATTTTATTGAACAGGAGATTTCGTTCAACAAAAATTTGAGAATACTGGATGTGGGCTGTGGCACGGGCAGGCATGCCATTGAACTTGCAAAACGCGGGTATGAGGTAACCGGAATTGACCTGTCGGAGTCGCTACTGGATAATGCAAGACAGAAAGCTTATGATTCGGGCCTTAGGGTCGATTTTCTGCAGATGGATGCACGGCAAATGACCTTTAGCAACGAATTCGATGTGGTAATCATGATTTGCGAAGGAGCTTTCCCACTGATGGAGACCGACGAGATGAACTTTATGATCCTTCAGGGGATTTCGAGGGCGCTCCGCCCGGGCGGAAAGCTGATCTTTACCACTTTGAACGGACTATTCCCGTTGTTTCATTCGGTTGAAGAGTTTCATAAAAGTAACGCAGGCGCAGAAGGGGCCAGCTATCACGACAGTTCGTTCGACCTGATGACCTTTCGCGACCACAACCTAACCCGGTTTACCGACGACGACGGAAACGAAATAGAACTGCAATGCAACGAACGCTACTATGTTCCTTCGGAAATCACCTGGTTGCTGAAGTCGCTGCAATTTAGCGGAATTGAAATTTTTGGAGCAACCCTGGGAGCATTCAGTCGGCAGGATTGCCTTTCGCACAAGGATTTTGAGATGCTGGTAATTGCAACCAGGTTGCCGGATTGAAAGGTGTCGTAATTGCGAAAACTTAAAAAATGTTTACCAAAAGGGTACATTTGCATGTAATCTAAAGCAATGAGTAATGAAGAATGAAGCAGAGATAAAAACCTTGATTGAAAAGGCCTGGGATAACAGGCAACTTCTGGGCGAGCCGGATGTGCAACAGGCAATTTATTCCATCATAGAGCTTTTGGATAAGGGCATGCTTCGAATAGCGCAACCGGAAAGCGGAAGTTGGAAGGTTAACGATTGGATAAAAAAAGCCGTGATTCTTTATTTTCCCATCAGGCAGATGGAAATCATTGAGGCCGGTCCGTTCGAATTTCATGACAAAATTCCCTTGAAAAAAGGGTACAAGGAATTGGGCGTGCGCGTCGTTCCTCATGCTCTGGCACGCTATGGAGCTTACCTGGCGCCCGGAGTAATTATGATGCCGTCGTATGTGAATATAGGTGCCTATGTTGACAGCGGCACTATGGTCGATACATGGGCTACCGTTGGAAGCTGTGCCCAGATTGGAAAAAATGTGCACCTGAGCGGGGGCGTTGGCATCGGAGGGGTACTGGAACCTGTTCAGGCAGCCCCGGTAATCATCGAAGACAATTGTTTTATTGGCTCGCGAAGTATTGTGGTCGAAGGCGTGCGCGTAGAACAGGAGGCCGTGCTAGGAGCCAATGTGGTGCTTACTGCCTCGACCCGGATCATCGATGTGAGTGGAAGCGCGCCCATAGAATATACCGGACGGGTACCGGCAAGATCGGTGGTCATTCCGGGAACAATACCCAAAGTGTTTCCTGCAGGAACTTACCAGGTTTCATGTGCGCTGATTATTGGCCAGCGTAAGGAAAGCACCGATAAAAAAACCAGCCTGAACGACGCCCTGCGTCATTACAACGTTTCGGTTTAGATTCAACTTGCAAAATACCAATCAATAAGCGATTTCCATAAAAAAAGAGTATTAATCAGCATTCAGACAAAAAAATTAACGCAAAGTGCGCAAGGGTTTTGAACGCAAAGCAAGCAAAGAGAAAATTGTATATGCCTGCCATTATTTTACCTGTACTAAAAATCAGGATTTGTTCAACGCATCGGGTGCCTCCTGCTTTCGCAGTATAATTCCAAATATTACAGCAAAGAATAAAAAGAAGGTGATTGGCTCCTGAAAGTCCAGGAGGTCTTCACCTAACATTGCACTGAAAAGGATAACGAGCATCAAGTTGAAAGGCAGAAAGCGCGTTGCGCCGGACCTGATTATGAAACTTCCCATCAGAAATGCTACGACCACAAACCCTGCAACACCAAGGGTGATTAGATACAGCAGGTATTGATTGTGGGGTTTAATGTTGCGGAGTTGCCATTGGGAGTTGATGTTGTCGAGTCCAAAATTTACTGCATGGTGCACTCCCCCCTTTCCCCAGCCCAACACAGGTTTTTCCGAGATAGCCGCAAGAGCAGCTTTCCAAAGTTCAATACGTTGTGCAAATGAAAACCCTTCGGGGTTGCCGGTTCTTTTGTATTCCTGTATTTCCCAAAAGGTTTGGTGAATCCTGATTATCAGTGTTGGCCACCGGTTGTGAAGGTAGTTGGGCACTCCATTTTCGATCGCCCTGATCTCGTAATCCTGCAGCGCCTCAAGGCCTTCGCGGTCTTTGGGCAACCCCCTGGAGGTAAGATACCTTATAATGCCACCCTCCAATGGGGTATTCCCTATGTTGTCAGGCTCACCGAAATTCATGCTGCTCCTCTCCTTCCATGCCTGCCTAAGTTCTTCATGGGCAATAAACCAGAAAACAAGGTGCCCGTTTTCCCTGCTCAGATTTTCAAAGTCGTGCCAATAGGGGTTTCCATCACGGGTGCGTTCCTCGCCCGTTATTACAGGAATTGGGGCCTTCTTAAAAACAGGGCGGGCTGTATAAACCAAAATTCCGACTACAAAAGCTGTCGAAACCAGAAGAATAGTTCCGGCAAGAATTTTACGAATGGTTTTACCTTTCGGAATCACCATTTCTCTTATAAGGAGAAAACCAACTGCTGCAGCAAAAGAGAACAAGGCGGTTAACCGTCCGGTATAAATCATGAGAGCTAACATCAGCAGTGCACTCAGAAAGAAGATGCTCCTTACAATTCCGGTATATTTCATCTTAAAAGCAATCCAGGGTAAGAGAAAAATTGCCATTACCAATTGAACACTGAACCGGATGTGATGTATAAAGGGCGACAGATTGCTCAGAAGTGGATTGGGCTCAATGGCTGACCGCACAAAGCCTATCAATGAAGTAAACAGCACTGCGAAGCCAAAAACCGAAAGCAGTGAAAAAATCCGCTCCTTGGCAAGCGGTCTGCTGGTAGCTACAACTAAGGTAAGTGATAGGAATGGAACTTTATCGACCAGCGAAACATACAAGGTAGCCATCGGGTTCGAGGTCCACAGCATGCCCAGAGAGAAAACCAGAAAAACAAGCATGAGATAGAGCGCATGACGGTTCTCTTTAAGTCTGCTATATTTTTCTCTGAATTGACCTTCCCAAAGCCAGTTTGCAGCAATTACAATTTGAGCTATGCTCAGCATGTTTCGCGACACAGGAAGAAACAAGGCCAAAATAAGCAGACAAATGAAATAAATATACTGGTGCACCGATTCATTTTCCTGCTTGCCCATGGAATGAATAAGATTCATCTACCTCAATTTTTTCCAAATTTAATCTAATAAACATCTGCCCGTACAGTGAATCATTCTGTGCATTTGGCACAATAGATATTTTTTCAGTAAAATATATTTTCAAAAAAATAATCATTAAGCATTGAAAATGAACCTTTTAAACCTAAAACTATTTTGCTCTTCAGCAAAACTGCATCCTGACCACCGACCTTCCTTGCCCATTCTATCACTAGCGGGTTTGAATGAAAAAAAATTGTATTGCCGAAAGTCTTTGTTTCTTTTAATTTTGTTGTCTGTAATTTTTGAGGATTGTTGGGGATTTGAAGCTTTTGGAAGCGAGCATGCCGGCATGAAATTGTCAATATAATGTTAGAGGATATACATAAGGCTGTTGATGTGCTTCACAAAGGGGGTATTATTCTTTACCCTACCGATACCGTGTGGGGAATCGGTTGTGATGCCACCAATTATGAAGCTGTGAAAAAACTCAACCGGATCAAAGGAGATGTAAGGCAAAGGTCGTTTATCGTTCTGGTGGAATCTGTGGATAAATTAAAAAAATACGTTTCAAAAATCCCCGATACGGTTCATGACCTTATAGAAAATGTAAAGGAACCCATTACCATTGTTTATCCGGGAGCCACCAACCTGGCCAAGAATGTAATGGCCAGCGACCTAAGTGTTGCAGTGAGGATTCCCAGGAGCGAATTTTGTCAACGGTTACTGGCTGACTTTGGTAAACCTATCACCTCCTCCACTGCCCGGCTCGATGGCGATCCGCTTCCTGTATCTTTTAGTAAAATTTCGTCAGCTATTTTAAGTGGTGTTGACTATGTTGTGAAATACGAACAGCAGGTCCTTTTCAGGTCAAAGCCCTCAATCATAGTGTGTATCAATGAGCTTGGTGAAATTCAAATCCTGAGAAATTAATCGCTTGGATAAAAATTTTGATCATCCGGTTTTCAGGCTGGTTTCGGATATTGCTACCGAAAAGGGATGGCCTGCTTACGTGGTAGGTGGCTGGGTAAGGGACAAGTTGCTTGGCCGCCAGTCGCACGATATTGATATTGTTGTGGTTGGCAATGGCATTGAACTGGCCACACGGGTTGCTGAAGCCGGTGGAAAGGCAGGCAGCCTGAATATTTTTAAGAACTTCGGCACGGCCATGCTTCGCTGGGGCAAATTCGAAATTGAGTTTGTCGGTGCCCGCAAAGAATCTTATCGCCTCGACTCACGTAAACCCATTGTGGAAGATGGCACTCTTCATGATGACTTCAGCAGGCGCGATTTTACCATCAATGCCCTGGCCATCAGCCTAAACAAGGAGGATTTTGGCACTTTGGTCGATCCCTTCAACGGAAAAAAAGATTTGCAGGATAAAACAATCCGGACGCCACTTGATCCCGACATTACTTTTTCTGATGATCCTCTGCGCATGATGCGGGCACTCAGATTTGCAGCCCAACTTGGATTTTCGATCGATCCGGAGGCATTTGCTTCGATCAGGCGAAATGCAGAACGTATTGGTATTGTGTCGGTTGAAAGGATCATGGACGAGTTTACCAAAATAATGCTCACCGGAAACCCGGGCGCTGCATTGCTCAAAGTACATGAAGCAGGCCTCTTGAAGCACTTTTTTCCGGAATTGGAAGCGTTAAAAGGAGTTGATCAAAACAACGGTTCCTCACATAAGGACAACTTGCTGCATACCTTGCAAGTGCTTGACAATCTGTCAAAATCCTCCGAAAACATATGGCTACGGTGGGCGGCTCTGTTGCACGACATTGCCAAACCACTCACCAAAAAGTTTCAGCCCGACATCGGATGGACCTTTCATGGGCATGAATTTCTGGGGGCAAAGATGGTACCTCAGATTTTCTCCAGGCTAAAGCAACCCCTCAACGAGCGTATGAAGTACGTAAAGAAGCTGGTTATGCTCCACATGCGACCTATTGTGCTTAGCGAAAGTATTGTTACAGATTCTGCTGTCAGGCGCTTACTTTTCGATGCCGGCAACGACATTGATGACCTCATGCAGCTTTGTGAGGCTGATATCACTTCAGCAAACCCGGTAAAGGTGAAAAAGTTTCTGAAAAACTTCGCTTTGGTTCGTGAAAAACTCCAAATCATAGAAGAAAAAGACAGGCTGCGAAACTGGCAGCCTCCCGTAACCGGCGATGATATTATGCAGATTTTTGGCCTGAAGCCTTGCGAAAAGGTCGGAATTTTAAAATCTACCATTCGCGAGGCCATACTCGAAGGTAACATTCCCAACGAACGCCAGGCTGCAATGGAATTTATGCTTAGTGAAGGAAAAAAATTGGGGCTGTTTCCTGTGTCATCTTCAAATTAATTAATTTTGTTTCAAAAATAACCTTGATTCAAGCAACCGTAGATTTATGCATATTTACCGCTTTAAGTTTACGTTCGAAGACCAGACCGAATTTGTCAGAGAGTTCGAGATAAGGTCAGGGCAAACATTTGAAGAGTTTCATTTTGCCATTGTCGAGAACCTGGGGCTTGACAAGTCGATGCTTTCTTCATTTTTCATTGCCGACAACAGGTTTAGAAAAAAGATTGAGATTTCGCTTATCGACATGAATTCCGATGAGCGTACCGATGAATCTCCCGATGACACAGGGACAAAACTTTTGATCATGAAGGAGGCTCACATCAACGACTTCATCGAAGACCCCTATCAAAAAATGCTTTACGTTTACGACTATCTCAATTACTTCACATTTTATCTCGAGTTGGTCAAAATCGACAAGGCAAAGCCGGGGCAGGTTTACCCCTGTGTGGTCAAGAGCCAGGGTGAAGTCCCTAAGGAACTTACCTCGAAGGTTCATCAACTAACCACCTCCGATCTGGGTCAAGAGTTGGGATTTGGCGACGAACTTGTTGATCCCGAAGACCTTAAATCCTTTGAAGACCCCGATTTTCTCGATGAGGAGGAAGGCGGAAGTTTTGATGAGTTTGAGCAAGACAAATACTGAGAACGTCAAGACGCTTGTGGTTATTACCGGTCCGACAGGAGTGGGAAAAACCGAATTATGCATCGAAATAGCGTCACTCCTTGATACAGAAATTGTTTCGGCCGATGCACGCCAGTTTTATAAAGAATTGAAGATTGGTACTGCTGCTCCCACTACCATCCAGTTAGAGAAGGTAAAGCACCATTTTATTGGGCAATTATCCATCCAGGATTATTACAATGTTTCGATCTTTGAACAACAAGCCCTTGAAATAATACAACATCTTTTTATCAGCAAACAATACGTAGTGCTCTGCGGGGGCTCAGGCCTCTATTTGGATGCCGTGTGCAGTGGCTTAGATGACTTGCCCTCTGTTTGCGAAGAAACACGCACCTGGATACAGGAGGTTTATCGTACCCAAGGTCTGGAAAAACTACGGCATTGGCTAAAGAACATAGATCCCGTTTACTACACCCAGGTCGATTTGGCCAATCCTAACAGAATCATGCGAGCCATAGAGGTATTTCAAACTACTGGCATTCCCATGTCGCAACTCAGAAAAAGCAGCCCTAAAGTCAGACCCTTCAAGATAAAAACCGTTGTACTGGATCGGCCAAGAATGGAATTATCCGAACGGATAAACATCAGGGTTGACCAAATGGTGGCCAACGGCCTGATTGAGGAGGCAGTATCCCTGTTTCGGTTCAAAAACCTGAACGGGCTGAATACTGTGGGTTATAAGGAATTATTTGATTGGATTTCGGGTAAATACTCCTTGCAGGAAGCCATCGAAAAAATAAAAACCAATACCCGCCGCTATGCCAAAAGGCAAATTACCTGGTTCAAAAAATATCCCAACGCTCTTTGGGCCCATCCCGGTCAGAAAGAAACCATTTTGAATTTTATTTTTGGCCGATAATTAACATGCACCTCTGCAAGGACTAAACCAAGGTGTCAATAAGAATTAGTGACGGTTAATCCTTACCCGTCTGAGATCAAGGTGGTTTAGCGGGTTGTTGCTCAAACCTTCTACATACCGGGAAACAAAACGCACGCTGCGGTCATAATACAGGAAAACAACAGGAGCCTGCTCGATGATCAGTTGATTCATTCGGTGATACAATGCCTGGCGCGTGCTGTCATCAGAAATAGTCATTGCCTCTTCGTACCAAGCGTCGAATTGCGGGTTGGAAAAGCGCGTAAAATTAGGCCCGGCAGGAGCGTGATTCTTGCTGTAAAACAATGCAAGGTAGTTCTCAGCATCGGGATAGTCGGCAATCCAGGAAGCCCTGAAAATCTGTGCTTCGCCTTTGGCCATCATTTCGCGCAGGGTGGCCGGAGGCAATACGTCGATGCTTAGCCTGATCCCAATTTTGGCAAGCTCATGCTGAAGAAACTGGGCAATATCTGAATGCAGCTGATTTGTATGCAGCGTTATGCGGGGCAGACCCTCCCCTCGCGGAAACCCTGCCTGAGCAAGCAGTTCCCTTGCTTTGTCAGGATCATAACTGTATCCGCCAATATTTTCATAAAATCCGGGCATGCCAATTGGTACAAACCCTCCATGTGCAGGTATCCCAATATTGTTGCGGAGGAAACGAATCATTTTGGCACGGTCGAAGCCGTAATTGATTGCCTGACGCACTTTAACAAAACGCAATGGCCAATCCTCAGGAAGGTTCTGACCACCTACGGTAATGCCCAGGTACTCTTTGTTGAGAAATGGCATGGTAATCAATTGGAACCTGTCGCTATACGCCGGTTGTAATTGGCCGTCGGGGGTTAAAATTTCGTCTTTGTAGCTGGCGTGTATTCCGCTTAAAAAATCAATATTTCCCATAATGAACTCCAGGAAAGCAGATTGCCTGTCGATAATAAAGGTTATTGCAATAGCATCGAGGAAAGGTAACCTTTGTTCGCCTTCGAACTCGAAGAAGTGCTCGTTGCGCCTCAATACCAATTGAACTCCTTCTTTCCAGTATTTAAAGCGGAAGGGGCCTGTTCCGACCGGGTTTCTTCGGAAGTCTTGCCCATATCTGGCAAGGGCTTCGTGAGGAACAACAGCACAATACTGCATGGTGAGTAATCCTGCAAAAGGAGGAAATGGCCGTTGAAGTTTTATGACCAGGGTTGTATCATTGTGTGCCCTTATTGCTAGGCTTCCATTGGTATTGCGGGCTACCGGGTTCATCACCCACATGCCGGGTGAGGTTAATCCGGGATCGATCAACCTCGAAAAACTGAAAACAAAATCTGATGCAACAACCCTTCGCCCCTTACCATCTTCAAAACTTGGACTATCATGAAAATACACATCGTTTCGTAGGTGAAATGTATAAACCAGGCCGTCGTCAGAAATTTCAAAAGACCTGGCCAGAGCCGGAACAACATTCAAATTGGAATCAAGCTGAAGAAGGCTGTTAAATATTTGCGATACCGGCCAAATATTGGCCTGATTGCGTGCATAAATCGGATCGAGGGAAGTAATATTCGAGGCTTCGTTGTACCTGAATACGGTCATTCCATCATCGTCCCAACCCTTTTGACCGCAGGAAACCATAGCAATGACTAAACAAAATAGAAATATCTGCCTGAGAATGTATTTCATGTAAGTGGCCTCTAAACTGAATCAGGAATCAAATTTAGCGATTAGCCGATTATCCGGTGAATGCCGGTGTTAAAAAAATCAGCCTCTGAATACAAGAAGGGGAATGGTACTTTGGCCTAGGAGTTTTCTGGTAATACCAGGATTTAAAATTCGGGTTAAAATATTGCGTTTCCTTTTAGTAAGAGCAATTAAATCTATTTTTAGGTTTGAAACCAAATCGAGCAATTGGGATGCCAGATCACCCCCTTCAAAGATCAGGCATTCGACCTCAATAGATTCGTTCACCTTTTTAAAATAATTGATTACTTCGTCCATTTTTCCCGAATCCAGGTTTTTACGGGTATGCTTTGCCAGGTTAACGCAAAATATTCTCACATTAAAACTACCCACAATACTCATGAGCCTCCTGATGGCAACGAAGTCGGAATCGTCGAATTCGGTAGCATAAACTATGTTTTTTACCCTGCCGGAAGGTTCATATACAGCTCCCTTGGCTATTGAGAGTACCGGAGCGCAGGTTTTGTCAAAAAGTCGAATGACCATTCTGTTGGCCATTACATTTCCTTTTTCACCCGATTCCGGGGCACCTATAACAATGATTCCGGGTTTAAACGAGTTTGCTACCTGAGCAATCTGTTCATCGGCAATGCCTTCGCGTAGTGAATACCTGATCTTAACATGGCCATATCCTTTCTCTTTGGCCTTGTTGCAAATTCGTGCAACAAAATTGAGCAGGTTACTGTTGGCAACGTTTTCAAGCTGGCGCAGACTGAGGTCAAGGTCAACCTGGATGCTGTACGCATCCGTAATGGGCACCAAGTCAACGATCGGGGCATAGTACACATGGAGAATCATTATTTCGGCCTGCATTCTGCCGGCCAGGTTAATTGCATAAATACAAGCATTTTCGGAGCTTTCCGAAAAATCAACCGGAACAAGAATCCGTGGAAGGGTTTTAGGAGCCAGAAGTCCGGTTTCATCCAGTTCTCGGTTCCATTCGGTGTAAATTGGATTGGCCTTTTCGGCATCAGATGCATGTATGAGCAATTTCACTTCCCCTGTACAAGGTGCTCCTTCATTGGCTGCCTCCAGAAAGCAAATTATTCCGGAAGCCTCCAGCCTGTCCTTTAAAATAGAAACAGTCGCATGATTACCGACAAATAAGGCAATCAGGTTCTCATCCATAACAAGGGAATCGGAAAAGCTTAATACAACTTACCTTGGCCTTTTTACAGCCAAAAAGCATCCAACTCAATAAAAAACCAGTTATCTTTTCTCAAAGATAGTTTTCCAACCAAATAGAACTAACCCAGTTCCAGATACCAATATTAATCTATTTTTTTTAAAGGCAGGATAAAAATCCGATTATCTTTTTAACATTTGCCTTGTTTTAAAATGAATTGTATCTTTTTTCTGACTAATTATATAAAATGCCAAAGCAAAAATTTGGCTTTATTAAAAACCATTGGATTCAAACCATAAGACCAGTATCAATGCTAATTTCAGGCATTTTGCAGCCTATGTATTCTTACAGGGTTCTGCAATAGACCAGTTTATGGTCTTCTTTCTCGTAAAAATCTTCGAAGGTAGCCACCAGGGTGTATCCGGCCGAAAGATAGAATTTCTGAGTTGGTTGATATTTTTTTTGGGAAGATGTTTCAATGTAGATTTTCCGCCCGTTTAAGGCCAATATATCGGTTTCGACCTCCCTGAGCAGTAGCTGCCCAACTCCCTTCCCCCTGAAATCCTGATGTACAGCAATCCAGTACAAATCGTAGCTTCCAATAGTGCAGGCAATATGCCCGTAACAGGCAAAACCCACAGTTGCCCCATCCATTTCGGCAAGGAGAAAATGGTAACCGCTTGCAAGGCCTTTGAGTAAAGCCTCATCGGCCAGTTCTACAGCCACCTCCACCTCGTCGGGGCGAAAGAACCCTGAAGATTCGGTTATAATCCTGATGGCACTCGGGTCGCCCGGGTTAACTTCCCTGCGAATGGTCACTGTATTTATGGGTGGTTGAACCATGGCTTGTAGTTTTCAAAGAATCATTAAATAATTCATCAGGTATCACCAAAAAGTTAAATACAATCTGAAACGATTTTTCTTACTATGTCGGTTCCAGTGTATCCGGCTTTGGCAGCTGCGGCTACAAAGCCAGAGTTGGCAGCTATGCATGGGTTTGCATTTATTTCGAGTACATAGATCTGGCCGCGCTCATCTACTCGGAAATCAACCCGGGCATAACCATTCAGACCAAATGTCTTCCAGCATTTTACCGCAATATCTTTAAGTTGCGCCAGTAAGTGTTGGTCATCGGCATTGAAATCGAAGCTGCGATTGGTGTTTTTATATTCAAAGGAGTTCTCGTCCCATTTGGCTTTGTAGCCTACAATCCTGGGTTTAAGAGGTGGATAGTTAAAGCGGATTTCGGCAGGCGGCAACACTTCCGGATTTTGTAAATCACCAATCAATGAAAGATTGAATTCCCTGCCGTGTATATATTTTTCAGCAAAAAAGTGCCAGGGATTCTGTTCGTTTGCAACCCGATTCGAAATTTCCTGTAAAGAACTAAAAAGCAAAGGTTTGCTTTCGCAAAGGCCAAAAGAAGCATGTTCCATCACTGATTTAACAATCCAGGAAGCGTTTTCAATATGTGCTGGTGTTGGAGGCTGATCAAAAGTGAAAAAATCGGGTGTCTGAATCCCGGTAAAAAGCATTAGTTTTTTTGCAAGAATCTTATCAGAGGTTTGGAAAATGGCACTGGCACTGCATCCGGTGTATGGAATGTTGAAATGTTCAAAAAATGCAGGTGCAATATGAACCAGCCGACCACTGCCTAAGAGGGTTTCGACAAGGTTTACAACAAATGCCGGCTTCATCAGCAAGAGTTGCTCCTCCAGTGTTATTATATCAGCAGGAAATGGCAACTCATTTACCAAAAATCCAAGCTCTTGAAGCCCTGTCCGGAAAAAGTCCACCTGATCCAATACATCCAACTCATCGGCCGGGGCATTTTCGGGCAATGGGCTATGGTAAATAATTACTGGCTTTGAATCTTTCATCAACGATCAATCAATGGGAAATTTGAAACAGGCCCAGGCATGAAAAAATCAAAGTTTAGGTGAGTGATGCCCTGAATTGGAATCCTGGCTCCTAACGCGCTCTAAAGCCGATTGCACTATCATGCCAATCAATTCCACAAACCCGATCCCTGCTTTTTCTGCCAATATGGGAAGGTCGCTGTGAATGTAATTGAGGCCTGCCAATGGGTTTACCTCCAAAAAATTGGGAATTCCCCTGGCATCGAGCCGCACGTCGATACGGCCGCCATCACAACAGCCGAGCCCTTTCCATGAATTCAGGGCTACTTCGGCACAGCGAACGTAAAGGTCGGCTTCTGGCACACTATATTCGACAACACCTTTGTAATTGGCCTTGGTGTGATATGAGTAGATACCGGAAGTTTCCTGATTGGTCCAGTGGACTTCCATCATTCCGATTACTCTGGCTTTATTGCCAGTGCCTATTATTCCGACGGTTAACTCCCGTCCAGGCAAAAAGGTCTCCACCAGTACAGGCTGTTGAAACGTTTCCAATAGCCTGCCGGAAACTTTGGTCAACTCCTCTTTACTGTTAACTTTTGAGTCACTCGCAATTCCTTTGCCTGTTCCTTCGGCAACGGGTTTTACAAATAATGGATAAGGAAGGTTTACCGAATCGATGTCACTGATATTATGAACCACTTCGAAAGGGGCTGTGGGAATTCCAAGGTCGCGAATAATGCGTTTGGTCATGCCTTTATGCAACGTCAGCGACATCACCAGGGGGTCGGAAAACACATAGGGGATATCGAAAATATCGAGCATGGCGGGTACCTGTGCCTCGCGCCCAAATCCTCTTAAACCTTCGCAGATATTAAATACCAAATCCCAACGTTCTTGGTTCAGAAGCCTCTTGAGCAACGCTTTGGCGTTGCCAATTAAGATTACTTTATGCCCCAGGCTTTCAAGGGCATCCCGAATGCCAAATATGGTTTCGGTAGTGTCGAATTCGGCAACTTCAAGTTCGCCGAAACCTTCTGAAAGATAATCGTCCTTCAGATCATAAGTAAAACCAATGACCAAACCAGTCATTTTAAGCTATTTAGTTGATTTAGAATTGAGGGATTCACCATTGAAGGCATGAATAGATTTCATGCCTCATCGGGATAATAAAACAGCTTGCCCTCGTAATTTTTCAAAACCACTTTACCATTTTCCCGACCCTGATAGTAATCAGGAAGCAGCGGTATTTTTCCACCACCACCCGGTGCATCAACTACATATTGAGGAACAGCGTATCCGGTAATAAATCCCCTAAGGCCGGCAATAATTTCGAGTCCATGATTGATGGAAGTCCTGAAGTGTGCCGAACCGAGAATGGGATCGCATTGATACAGGTAATAAGGCCGAACCCGGATTTTGAGCAATCCCAACATGAGCTTTTTCATAACCGGCAAATCATCGTTCACACCCTTCAGCAAAACAGTTTGGCTACCCATTGGAACTCCTGAATTAGCAAGCAAATTGCAGGCATCAGTTACTTCTTGTGTTAGCTCGTCTGGGTGCGTAAAATGAATGCTCAGGTATAATGGCTGAAACTTCTTCAGAATACCTGCAAGCCTACGCGTAATCCTCTGGGGAAGCACCACGGGAACTTTGGTTCCAAGCCTGATGATTTCGACATGCGGAATGGAGCGGATTGCTGACAGGAGGTACTCGATGAGGCTGTCGGACATGGTAAGCACATCGCCACCAGAGATCAATACATCGCGAATCTCTTTGTTATTCCTGATGTAGTCCAGGGCAGGTTGCCAGGCTTTGGGGCCGGTATGACATTTATCAGAAGCCACCATGTGCGAACGGGTGCAATACCTGCAGTAAGAGGCACAAAACCCTGTAGAAAGAAACAGTACCCGATCGGGGTACCGGTGTACCAGATTGGGCACCGGAGTATGACTGGCTTCCGATAGCGGGTCTGAAGCTTCATACGGACTTACCAGATATTCATCGAAAACCGGAATTACTGTACGTCTAAGGGCCTGGGCAGGATCTGACGGGTCGAGCAAGCTGGCATAATACGGGGTGATGCGAAGCGGAAGGATGTCGTTCTGGCCTGGGCGCGGTTTTATTTCGTTCTCACTGAGCTGAATAACCCTTGATAAGGAATTCAGATTGGTAAAACTATTTCTAATCTGCCATTGCCAGTTGTTCCAATTCTGAAGTGTACTACCCGGAAAATGTTGGCTAAGAAATTCAAGCGATCGTTCTGTAACGATCGGAGCCTTAGGCTGCAGGGGAATGTTAACATCCTGATGAGATTTATGACCAGGAGGTTCATCTGTTTCATTGGTCTGGGCACTTTCTTCAACCCCTGTAAGAAATGTGTCCCTTCTTAGCTCGAAAGCCTTCATTCAAAAATTTAATGGACTTTTTTCAATTTAACTGCCATTCATTTCAATTTACCTTGCGGCTCCCATTCCAAGTATTAACCAAGGCTTGAAATTTGCCGCAAATGTACTGTTTTTTAAAAACCATAACAAAACTGAAAAATATTTTGGTTGGTTGTGATATGGTCAGACAAAAATTTATTAACAGTAAATTAACATCAATCAATCCCATGTTAGGCCCATTTTATGAACCCCAAATCTATTGAAAGGCGCAATAATATTACAAAAGATTTTTACGCTTTAGTTTTGGAAAGAAGCAGCAGTCCGAAAAAAGTTAATAAACCATTTACTATCAAAATTTCAAAACCAAACTGGTAACCCCAAAAAAGTTGCTGTGAGTAGTGGCTTAGCAGGAAACTTATGGCTGGGGCCAATATGGCTACCACAGGCACCCAACGGTCTCTTACAGCCCGTTTGGTATAAAGGCCGAATGCAAAAAGACCCAACAAAGGCCCGTAAGTATATCCGGCAACAGTAAAAAGCATGGAGAGTAGCGCTTCATTATGAACGGCACTGTATCCCATGATAATAAGCATCATGATTATGGCAAAGCCAATATGCACCCTGTAACGGATTTTTTTAACACCTGCCTCGCTAACGGTGGTGTTTCTTTTTAAACCAAGAAAATCGATACAAAATGCAGTGGTAAGTGCAGTAAGCGTTCCGTCGGCACTTGAGTAGGCCGCTGCGATCAAGCCGAAAAAGAAGGTCAGGCCAGCAGCCAGTCCAAGATGTTGCAGTGCAAGAGTTGGAAAGAGTTCATCGGAAGTGTGGAGAATTTTTATACCGTGCAAATCGGCATAAATCCATAACACTGCACCTAAGAACAAAAACAGCAGATTTACCGGAATCAGGATAGCCCCAAATGTCAGAACATTTTTACGTGCATCGGACAGGCTACGGCAACTGAGGTTTTTTTGCATCATGTCCTGGTCAAGGCCCGTCATTACAATCGTAATGAACATTCCGGCAAAAAACTGTTTCAGGAAAAACCGGGGATCATCTACATCGGTAACAATCATCCTGGTAAACCCTTCGGCTTTTACGGTTGAATACAGTTGCTGCAAATCCATATTCAATTGCCCGGCAACAATAACGATGGTGGTAATTACTGCAGCCAGCATGAATGTAGTTTGCAGGGTGTCAGTCCAAACAATAGTTCGTATGCCTCCCTGAAAAGAATACAACAAAATCACCGATACAAAAAGCACAATAGTAATCACCATGGGCACTCCCCAGGCATCGAACACAAACATCTGCAAAACGCTTACCACAAGGAACAGCCTAAATGAAGAACCTATAAGGCGGGAAATGATAAAAAAGAATGACCCGGTTTTATAAGAAACCATTCCAAACCTTTTTTCAAGATAGGTGTAGATGGAGGTTAGATTCAGTTTGTAATACAGGGGCAACAGCACGTAGGCAATAACCAAGTAGCCTGTAAAAAATCCGAAAACCAGCATCAAATAAGAAAACTGTTCGGCTTTTACTAGTCCCGGAACCGACATGAAAGTAACCCCCGACAGTGAAGCGCCGATCATACCGTAGGCTACGACATACCAAGGCGAATTACGGTTGCCCAAAAAATAACTTTCGTTGTTGGCTTTTCGCAGGGTAAGACGTGCAACAAAAAAAATCAGGCCGGTATATACTAGAAAGATTGCCAGGATTATTAAAGGCGACATTCAGTGAAATGGTTTACAGTGGAAAATTACCATTTTTAATAGGCGCAAATATAGCCAAAGAAAAACATGAGACAACTTTGTTGTTGAAATTTACAAAATTGCCAGAGTATGGCTGTAACTGCAATTCTAGCTATCGGTCGGCAAAATCACAGCCCATTTATATTACTTTTGCTTTTGAAAAGAAATCCTTTAGAATTTTGGAAACCTTCTCGTCGAAACTTCTGCAGGCTGCCGTAGAAGAATTTTCCCGTCTGCCAGGCATTGGAAAAAAAACTGCGCTCCGCCTCGTACTGCACCTTTTAAAACAGGAAACCGAAACTGTTGCACGCTTTTCGGAAACCATAGAGCGGTTGCGCAGGGAGGTCATATACTGCAAGAAATGTTTCAACATTTCCGACAACGATTTGTGCGAAATATGCAGCTCGCATAGGCGCGACACCTCCCTTATCTGTGTTGTTGAGGACCTTCGCGATGTCATTGCCATAGAGAACACAGGACAGTACCACGGCCTGTACCATGTTTTGGGGGGCATTATTTCACCTATTGAAGGGATCGGTCCTTCCGATCTTAATATCGAGGCCCTGATTGAAAGGTTGACTGATGAAAAAGAAACCATTCGTGAGATAATCCTTGCCCTGAGTACCACCATGGAAGGCGACACAACGAATTTTTATTTGTTTAGAAAAATTAAACCATTCGAAATAAAGGTATCAGTTATAGCCCGTGGCATTGCCATTGGGAACGAAATAGAATATGCCGACGAAGTAACCCTGGGAAGGAGTATCATCAATCGTACATTATACGAAAACCTTGTAACCAAGTAAGCCTGTATGGACCTTTCGGTGGTAATTGTCAATTACAATGTTGCGTATTTTCTCGACCAATGCCTCAAGTCGGTCTTTCGCTCCGGCAAAGGAATCGCAATGGAGGTTATTGTAGTTGACAACAACTCGGTTGATAATTCCCTGGAGATGCTTCAAAAAAACTACCCTGAGGTCAGGGTAATTGCCAATCCAAAAAACGTAGGCTTCAGCAAAGGCTGCAATCAGGGAATTGAGGTTTCGCAAGGACGCCACGTCTTACTTTTAAACCCCGACACTGTTGTCGAAGACCAGACTTTTGAACAGGTCGTACGTTTTATGGACGACCACCCTGATGCCGGAGGTCTTGGTGTAAAAATGCTCGACGGGCAAGGACGTTTTTTACCTGAATCAAAACGCAGTCTTCCGACACCGGCAGTAGCATTTTATAAAATTTTTGGCTTATCAAGGCTGTTTCCAAGATCACGAACATTCAACCGGTATCACCTGGGATATTTAGACCCGGATCAGATTCATGAAGTCGAAGTGTTAGCCGGAGCATTCATGTTGCTTCGCAGGGAAGCCCTTGATAAAACAGGGTGTCTCGATGAAAGTTTTTTTATGTTTGGCGAGGATATTGACCTATCCTACAGGCTGATAAAGGCGGGTTATAAAAATTATTATTTTCCCAAAACCCGCATTATTCACTACAAGGGCGAAAGCACCAAAAAAGCCAGCCTGAATTATGTGTATATGTTTTACTCTGCCATGGTAATTTTTGCAAGTAAGCATTTCACAAAAAAAAGAGCTAAGGTTTTTTCTCTGGTCATCAATTCAGCCATATTTTTAAGGGCTTCTCTGGCTATTATGAACCGCTTTATAAAAAAAGCAATTTGGCCTCTAACGGATGCCCTGGTTATTTTTGCAGGTTTCGCTTTCATAAAAGCTGCTTGGGAAGATTTTCGGTTTGGGCCTGCACATTACCCTGAAGAATTCTTACTATTTGTGGTTCCTTTTTACATCTTTGTTTGGCTCGTGGCTGTCTATTTCAGTGGCGGCTACGACGAACCATCTAAGGTTTACCGGATTTTACGAGGAATTTTTATTGGAACCGCCATTATTTTGGTTGTGTATGCACTGCTACCCACCAATTTAAGATTTTCGCGGGCGCTCATCCTGCTGGGAGCTATATGGGTGGTATTTTCGATGCTTTTCACTAGAAGCATATCACGGTTGTTCGGTATCGAGAAAGCCCACCATGAAAGCAACCGTAAAAAACGAATCATCATTGTGGGCGATGGAACGGAAGCTGACCGGATACTGCAAATGATCCGCCAGTCGGGCAACACGGCATTTATGGGGCTTGTGTCAACCAGGGATCAGAAACCCGATACCGAGGGATACGTGGGGACGCTACAGCAAATCGACGAAATCATCAGCATTTATCGTATTGGTGAGGTTATTTTTTGTGCAGCCAACATGAGTTCGCAGGATATCATCGACCAAATGGCAGCCCTCAACAACAGGAAGGTAGGTTTTAAAATAGCCCCTCCCGAAAGCCTTTATATTATCGGCAGCAACACCATAGATACTTTCGGCGATATTTACGCCATAAACATAAACCCTGTAAGCAGTCCTGCAAATAGAAGAAACAAAAGACTGTTCGATCTGCTTTCCAGTGCATTTTTACTTTTAGCACTGCCGGTAATGTTATTTCTGGTTTACAAGCCCTACGGACTTGTAAAAAACATATTGCGGGTTATATCAGGAAGCAGAACCTGGGTGGGGTATTATCCTTGCGAAGGCTCTGCAAAGCTCCCTAAATTAAAAAAAGGCGTTTTGTTTCCGGGCGACCCATTTCAAAAAAAAGTTATCGACCTGGATACACTGTGCAACCTTAACAACCTGTATGCCAGAGAGTATCATATCGAAAATGATTTCAATATCCTGCTGCGTTCCTTTAGGAATTTAGGACGAAATTAAAAGTCATTTACCTGAACTTTTTAAAGGCGAGGTTGTTGTTTAAGCGTAGTAAGCATAAAACAATATATATGGCAAGTTTTTCTTTGAAAATGCCCAAACTGGGCGAAAGCATTACGGAAGCAACCATTATCAGATGGTTAAAAAATGTCGGCGACAGAATCGAATTGGACGACCCCATCCTCGAAATAGCTACCGACAAGGTAGATTCGGAGATACCCAGTCCGGTGGAAGGAATACTTAAAGAACGTTTGTTCAACGAAGGCGATTTGGTAGCCGTAGAGACCATCATAGCCATTATCGAAACCGAAGTTGGGGCTTCAGGAGGCCAAACTGACTCCCCCCCCGCCACAGCGAGTTCCGGTGCATTAAGCCAGAACAAAACTTCGTTAAATGCTATTCTGGACACTCCTGTAAAAGCCCGTGATGCATCCGGACGGTTTTACTCGCCTCTGGTGCGCGCTGCTGCCAAAGAAGAAAAAGTTTCATTAGATGAGTTGGAAAAAATACCCGGAAGCGGCCACCAAAACCGTTTAACCATACAAGACTTGAAGGCATATGTGAAGAACAGGAACACAGCTGGTAACGCTGTAAACCTTCCTAAGCCAACACCTAAACCTCCCATTGAGGTTCCTGTTCAACGAATTCCTGCTCCCACAGTAACTCCGGGCGGTAGCGATACAATTGTGGAAATGAGCCGGATGCGCAAGTTGATAGCCGACCACATGGTGATGTCAGAAGCCACTTCGGTTCATATCACCTTGTTTGCCGAAGCCGATGTAACCAACCTGGTACGTTGGAGAAACAGCCAGAAAGATCAATTCGAACAGCGCGAAGGCGAAAAGCTTACTTTTACTCCGGTCTTCATCGAAGTTATCAGCAGGGCATTGCGCGATTTTCCCATGGTAAACGTGTCGGTTGACGATAATAAGATCCTGGTGCGCAAAAACGTAAATATTGGAATGGCAGTAGCGACTCCTGACGGGAACCTTATAGTGCCGGTCATCAGGAATGCCGACCATAAGAGCTTGCTTGGTCTTACCAAAGAAGTGAACGACCTGGCCAATCGCGCCCGCAACAACCAATTAAAGCCCGACGAAATTCAGGGAGGAACTTTCACACTTACCAATTTTGGTACTTTTGGAGCCTTGGGAGGAACACCTATCATTAACCAGCCACAGGTGGCCATTTTAGGTGTGGGTTTGATTCAGAAAAAACCCGTGGTTATAGAAACACCTGTAGGCGACACCATTGGTATCCGTCACATGATGATGCTTTCACTCTCGTGCGACCACCGCGTAGTTGACGGCGCATTAGGAAGCATGTTCATGAAGCGTATTGCCGAGTATCTCGAAAAGTTTGATACCAGCCAGGTACTTTAACATCCCTGTTGGATTTCATTTCTTCACGGCGCCTATCTTTTCTTCAACCGAGCTAACTTTTCCTTCGAGCCGGCCAACGGGACCTTTTCGAATATCCAGCTTCAGGCTGGAGTAAACCCTCTGGCAATCAGGTTCAAGCACGTTGTATGCTTTCTTTACAAGGTCAAGTATCTCGGGAAGCTCAGGAGCTTCTACCACCGTGCCCATAGGGGTAAGCCGGTAATTCAGACCCGATTCGCGGATCATTTTAATAATACGGCTAACGTACGGACTCACACTTTCGCCCTTATCGGTCGGAAACATGGAAAACTCAAGTAAAACTGACATGATTAAAAAATTTTGGAGATTTACAAAAATACCACATAGCTTGTAACAAGCGTCCAAAGTTTAAAATCCCTGTCAGTTTTTTCACGGATTTTGAGATTCGAAAAATAAATCCGGGCAGCCAAAACCCTGCTATGATTTTTGGACTTTTATCTAATGTAGCTCCTTTTTTAGCTATTCTATCGGGCTATATTGCCGATAAATGAGGGACTTTTACCGCAATGGACGCAAGAAAAAATCGTAATGAACGCTACAGAAAAAAATTAGCGACCTTTGTGAGATGCTTTGCGCCCCTTGCGGTTAAACTGTTATTTAACAACTTTTTAAGTTATTTTTCAGGGGCTATATTGCCCATTATGAGGGACTATTAACGACCAGGTTATTACAAACGGTATTTTAGCCTGAGGCTCAACCCTATGTAGAAATAAAGCATATATAATTGAAACTGAGAGCTTAATCCCGGTTCAAAAATTAACCTGTCGTTAAGGGGAATATCCCTGGAAAGTCTCAGAAATGTTCCAAATTCCAATGGTGGGTCCATTTCATGGCGGTCTTCATAATCCATAACGAAATTTAGTGTAAAACCGCCTGTTAAGTTTAGGAAATTTGTGTAATATTTTATGCCAAAAGGAATTGTGTTAAAACTCCCATCGGCATCACCAGTATTCTTTATGAAATAGCCCGTTTCGATACCAATTGACCTTGAAAGCATCATTTCAAGGAAGACCCCGGTGTAACCAATTGCTACGAAGTCATCAGGTGATAGGAAAAGTTCTCCTGCTATTCCGACAAAATTATTATTCCGGCCTTCCACAAAGTTGTTCTGGCCTTTCGCTGCAATAGGTAATAGGAGTAAGCACATTGTAAGGGTAACCAGCGCCTTTTTTTTCATAATTTAAGTTTTTAAAAAGGGTTGTATTTTTGAATTTAGGTAAAATATGTTAATCAGGCTTATTAACAGAACCTCGAAAAGAACTACCAATCTACTTCGCTTACAAAAGGCTAAAATCCATAGAATTGGAAATCAATCAATGTGCCTGGACGATAAGGTGTTCCGTGGTTGTTGGTATATCGGAGTAACTCAGAAATCCTGATCCTAAAAAGGCATCTATAATTTATGACAATGGATTAAAAAACAGACCTTTGGGCTTGAATGACCATTTGCTAAAACTAAAACAATTTTTCGATTACCCAAATAAACGTTGCAGGAATTAACTTTTTTTAACATTTAGGTCAAAACCCTACATTCACATCCAGCAGAAACGCTGATATAAAGGACGAGGTTGTTGAAAACCAATAGTTTATTTGCTTATAGCCCTGAAATTGTAAGTTTTTAGACAGGATTCAAAAATTAAACCGAAATTTGGGAAACCTAAAATTTTTGTTCCATGGGTGCATTGGTAATTTTTCTTGCAATTGCAGGATTGATTGGAGCTCCATTGCTGGGTGTATGGCTGGCTGGAAGGCCCATTGGGGATTTCCTGGTTTTTCCGCCAATGACAACCGCTGTTTATATGGAAAAGGCTCCTTTTTCATGGCTTGCCTTTTTCATCATTGCATCCATGGTACTGTTTGTGATGCTCCCATTTATTATAAGGGTTATAAAATCACAGGGAAAGGTAATTGTAAAACCAACTTCCGGAATTAAATTTCCCTGGTGGGGCTGGCTGGGCATAATTATTATGGCAGCAGGATGGGCGATTGCCTGGACACGTATTCCATGGCTTGCTTCTGTTCAGATTTTCACGTACACCCCACTTTGGATAGGATTTATCCTTTTGGTCAATGCCATCACCTACCAGCGTACCGGCAAATCCCTGCTTACGCACAGGCCGGGTTTTCTGTTGGCTTTATTCTTGTTTAGCGCAGTTTTCTGGTGGTATTTCGAATATCTGAACCTCCTGGTGGAAAATTGGTATTACGCCGGTTTAGACAACAAAAATCCGGTGCGCTTCTTTTGGTACGCCACCCTGCCATTTTCAACAGTTCTTCCGGCAGTGATCAGCACAACTTATTTGATCGAAACCTTTCCGCGCCTTACCGCCGGCCTTGAGAGTTTCTTTAAAATAAGAGCTTCGAATCCCAAAGCCATCATTTGGGGATCATTTATCGCGGGCATCTCCGGCATGGTATTGATCAGCTTTTTTCCCGACTACTTGTTTCCATTGTTATGGCTTGCACCCACGGCCATTATTGCTTCCGTTATGGCATTGAAGGGCAATACGGAATTATTCAACCCTCTGGCTTCGGGCAATTGGGTTCGGGTTTATTCATTGGCCCTTGCGGCCCTTATTTGCGGATTCTTTTGGGAAATGTGGAACTATCACAGCCTTGCCAGATGGGTGTATAGCATTCCATTGGTGCATAAGTACCTCGTATTCGAAATGCCCATACTGGGCTATGCAGGCTACCTCCCCTTTGGGCTACAATGCGGACTTGCTGCCATTCTTCTGAACCAATGGAATAAGGGTTTTGGAAAGAAAAAGGCATTGGCAAAGCAATAAAAAAAGGGAGCCTTTGCAGCCCCCCTTTTTCGCATAATGTTCATTTTTTAAATTATTGAACCGAATCTACAATGGCTTTGAAGGCCTCCGGATTGTTCATGGCCAGATCGGCAAGCACCTTGCGGTTGATCTGGATATCCTTAGCGTTTAATTTTCCTATAAATTGCGAGTAGCTCATACCAAATTGCCTTACTCCGGCATTGATGCGCTGAATCCACAAAGCGCGGAATTCGCGTTTTTTGACACGTCTGTCGCGGTAGGCATAGGTTTGCCCCTTTTCCCAGGTGTTTTTAGCTACGGTTAATACGTTTTTGCGGGCACCAAAGTAACCTTTGGTAAGTTTCAGCAGCTTCTTACGTTTAGCCCTTGAAGCTACTTTGTTGACTGATCTTGCCATAATTTTTGGTTTTTGATTCGTTTAGCGCTCTCCTCATAAGGGAGAGTCTTTTTTGGCTAAACAAAAATTAATGATTAAAATAATTTTATTAAAGCATTGCTTTAACATTCTTCTCATCCGACGGGCTAACCAGTGTGGTATTGGTCAGATTTCTTTTTCTTTTGGTGCTTTTTTTGGTCAAAATGTGACTTTTATAAGCATGTTTGCGCTTTACGCGTCCGGAGGCGGTAAGAGTAAACCGTTTTTTGGCTCCGGATTTGGATTTCATTTTAGGCATTACACTTCAATTTACAGTTTTTAAACTCGATGAACATTATTTCTTTTTTGGACTCTTCTTCGGAGATACAAGCATGATCATTCGCTTACCTTCCAGTTTAGGCAATTGTTCTACTTTGCCAACTTCTTCCACTTCCTGAGCAAACCTAAGCAGGATAACTTCCCCTTGTTCCTTATAGACTATAGACCGACCTTTGAAAAAGACATAAACCTTCAATTTGGCGCCCTCTTCTAAAAACTTTACCGCGTGTTTCAGTTTAAAGTTAAAATCATGATCATCGGTATTCGGTCCAAGACGGATTTCTTTGATGACTATTTTGGCAGCATTGGCTTTAATTTCTTTTTGTTTCTTTTTCAGTTCGTAAAGAAACTTTTTGTAGTCCATTATTTTGCAAACTGGTGGATTTGCTGCCGGGGCAATTTCAACCAGGTCGAGGCCGTGTTCAGCTGCGAGCGCCAATGCCTCCTTGATAGGAATAATGGCTGGTTCTACGTTTTCGCCTACTACCCTCACAACCGGAGCTTTAATCCTTGCATTGATCGCGTGGGGGTCCTCCTGCTTTACAACTCGTCTGTTAGCGAAAGGCCGAGGGGTGAATGGTGTTGCTATACTTTGTTCCTCCTTATATTTGTTAATAATGCATTAAAATTCAGTTACGCTATTGACTTCGTCCTGAATCATTTTTAGAAACTCTTCGATGGTAAAAGTTCCGAGATCGCCGTGTCCGTGCTTCCTTACCGATACGGTACCTTCAGATTCTTCCTTTTCGCCTACAATGAGCATAAAAGGGATCTTTCGGGTTTCAGCATCGCGGATTTTTTTACCGGTTTTTTCACTGCGCTCGTCAATGAGGGTGCGAATTTCGTTATTATTCAGCAAATTTAAAACTTTTTTTGCATAATTCTGATATTTGTCGCTGATTGGCAGTATGATAGCCTTGTCGGGCGCAAGCCAGAAAGGGAAATTACCGGCGCAATGCTCAATCAATACAGCCACGAAACGCTCCATGGAGCCAAAAGGTGCCCTGTGAATCATCACCGGGCGATGTTTCTGATTGTCGCTTCCGATATACTCCAACTCAAAACGCTCAGGTAGGTTATAGTCAACCTGAATGGTACCCAGTTGCCATTTTCTGCCCAGTGCATCTTTGACCATGAAGTCGAGCTTCGGCCCGTAAAAAGCAGCCTCGCCCGGTACAATCCTGGCTTCCAATCCCTTTTCGCTGGTTGCTTCCAAAATGGCCTGTTCGGCCTTTTCCCAGTTCTCGTCAGTTCCTATGTATTTTTCACGAAGAAGTGGATCGCGAAGGGAAATTTGTACGCTATAATCTTTGAAGTTGAGCGCTTTGAAAATATATAGGACAATATCGATGACCTTGGTAAACTCTTCTTTTACCTGGTCGGGTCGGCAAAAGATATGGGCATCGTCCTGGGTAAAGCCCCTTACTCGGGTAAGGCCGTGAAGTTCCCCGCTTTGCTCGTACCTGTAAACGGTTCCAAACTCCGCCAGACGCACAGGCAGGTCTTTGTAGGAGTATTGCCTGGTTTTATAAATTTCGCAATGGTGCGGGCAATTCATGGGTTTAAGCATGAATTCTTCGCCTTCGGCCGGGGTCGAAATAGGTTGAAATGAATCTTTGCCGTATTTTTCATAGTGGCCGCTTACAACATACAGATTTTTATTGCCAATATGAGGCGTTATTACCGGCAGGTAACCTGCTTTGCGCTGTACTCTTTTCAGAAATTTTTCAAGATTCTCCCGCAACTCAGCGCCTTTGGGCAACCAAAGAGGTAATCCCTGACCCACATTTGCCGAAAAGGCAAACAGTTCCAGTTCGCGGCCAATTTTGCGGTGATCGCGTTTTTTGGCCTCCTCCAGCATTACAAGATACTCGTCCAGTTCCTTTTGCTTTGGGAAAGTAATTCCGTAAACGCGGGTAAGTTGTTTGCGGCTTTCGTCGCCCCTCCAGTATGCTCCGGCAATATTGAGAAGTTTAACGGCTTTTATCGCACCGGTATCGGGCAAATGTGGACCCCGACACAGGTCGGTAAAATGACCTGATTCATAAAAACTAATGGTACCCGGCTCCAGGTCAGTAATCAGGTCAATTTTATATTCATCACCCTTGGCTTTATAAAAGTCCAGCGCTTCCTCTTTGGAAATCTCTTTTCGCACAAAAGCTTGGTTTTCGCGGGCCATCTCGAGCATCTTGCGCTCAATTTTTTCAAAATCATTGCTCGAAAGGGTGTGCTCTCCTAAATCGATGTCGTAATAAAATCCATTTTCAACATCAGGACCGATCCCGAATTTAGTTCCGGGGTAAAGTGCTTCGATTGCTCCTGCCATCAAATGGGCAGATGAGTGCCACATGGTAGCTTTACCCTCAGGATCATCCCAGGTAAATAGTCTTACGGCGGCATCCTTCGTAATAGGCCATGTGAGGTCTTTCACTTCACCATTAACGCTTATCGAAAGTACCTTTCGGGCCAAACCTTCGCTGATGCTCTGTGCAATCTCTTTTCCGGTAACCCCTGTTGGATAGTCACGTATGCTTTGGTCGGGAAACGTAATCTTTATCATGAAAGCCTTAAAATTTCAGGGCGCAAAAATACTAAATTTTAAGCGAATACAGCCCGAAATATCTAAAAATCTATAATCTTCATGGATATTATATAGCCTGGGTGAGTTCTTTTGGTCGTTTTATTAACCTAAGACTATGGGTATATTTTTTAAACTCACGATCGAAAATGCCGTGGTGATCAATCAGATCAACCCTGACTTTGCCGTGGGCGTGAATAATAAGCCCATCCGTCAGCAACATGCCAACATGGGTTATTGGCTTTTCCTGTTCGCCAAAGAACAGCAGATCGCCTGGCAATGCTTCGTGAATCAGGTCAATAAATTCGCCATATTCAACCTGCATACTGGTGTCGCGTGGTATAAATATGCCTGCCATTTTAAAGATGAGCTGTACGAACCCCGAACAATCAATTCCGAAAGGCGACCTCCCGCCCCACTGGTACGGCGTATTCAAAAACATGATGGCATGCTCGGTAAGTTGCTTAGGTTCAGGAGGAGATTTCTCCCGGGCATTGCCAAAATATTTGTAAGTATTTCCGGCCACAGAAAAATTTCCTGCAGAAAAATTGTGCAATGTACATCCTGCTCCCAGGGTAAGACTTGTCTTGAGGTTGGTGTCCTCCATGATCTGTACAAGGTCAGCAGTAACTGCAAAAGGGGCATTCTTTAGCTGTATGAAATGCTCTTCCGAAAGCTCAGTTGCCTGGTTTTGGTTTATCCAGCCATGGTAGTCATCGTAAATCAACCGAACCCACAACCATTCCTTGTACTTACGAATTACTTCAAACAAATCTCCGAAAACCATCTGGTTTACCAACTCGCTTTGGTGGCTAGGCTCGGCCTTCATACCGGCAACGCTCAGCAAACATATACCCTGATTCATGACAATAACATTTTAAAACGTGCAGTGCATCACAAATTTAGTGATTGATTTGCTGGAATTTTGTTGCAGGTTAAAAAGAATTGGATTTGCGTATTTTCTGGCTGCAATTCCGTAAATATCCCATAGTTTCTGGCCCTAAGTTGAATAGGAGGTCGATAATGCTCAGATTGGGCACAAATCCGTACTTATCTGAAAATCCCTGAAAATAGGGCTGAAAAATTTTCATATCCGGCCTTTTGTCGCCACGATTCTTGGGGCTAATAGCATTTCTGAGGTCAACCATACCGTCGGGTATCACCATAAAATCATCAGTCATACAGGGATTGACATTTACCTGTAATTCTCCCAGAATTGCTTTAAGCAGCAGGAAATTCAACTCAACAAGGTGCACCGGAGGTTTTTCTGCAAAGAAAGGTTCGAAAAGGTCGCAATAGTGCATGAAGAACGCTGATTTATTATAGGCCGATTCAATGCTTTTCCAGTGCTGCCTTTGCCAGGGAGCATGTCTGCTCACTTTTACCATTCCTGTAGGTGTGTGGTTTCCGAGTGGTTTTTCAACCGGAATGGAGAGATTGAGCGGTCCATTAGCTGCAGCAATCTTACAGCGGTTGCGCCAGGTCTGTTTGGGATAGGTTTCGTGCGCCTCGATCGAAACCTTGTCGGCAAGTAAAATCCAGGCAAAGTACTCCACCGGAGGCAGATAGGCGGTAGCCAAAAGTAAATGGATGGGATGGGTATTTTTTGGAATTATCACATGGCAAATTTATGCATTTACAACCGTGTTCAATTTAGATTAGATAGATTTATCAAAATCCGTAATATATTTGTGTAATATATTCAGTTTATTCGACAGGCAGTTTATCTGTAATTTAAATGATTGACAAGCTTTTTTTATCAAATATTTTAACCTTATAACAATCAAAATGAATACAAAAGTGACCAAATCTACATGGTTGGTTTTGATTGGCCTTGCGGCCTCAACACTATCCTGTGCCCCTGCTCAACAGGAAGATATTCTAAGACAATATTGGGTTTATGGCCCTATTGACAAGGTTTACGAGGTGCCCCAAATAGCAGGAACGGTATTCTTTGTTGCACCCGACGGCAATCCGCTTGCCGATGGCCTAACACTGGAAAACCCAACCACCATTGAAGAAGCCATAGCCCGTGTTGTAACTGGCGATGCGATAGTAATGCGCGGGGGAGTTTATCGCACCGGCAATCTTACCTTCAATCAGGGCATTACCATACAGCCCTACTTAGACGAAAAGCCCGTGCTGAACGGCAGCAAGGTGGCAGCAAATTGGACTAAGGTAAAAGCCGGGTTGTGGGTTACTGAATGGCCCTACCTTTTCCCGGCAGGTACCGAGCCGTGGTGGCGCAGGGAACGCGAGGAGCAGTTTACGCCAATGCATCGGTTCAACAACGACGGTGTGTTTATTGATGGCCAGTATTTGCAATCTGCCGGCAATACCAAGGAGGTAAACGAAGGCACTTTTTTTGTTGACTACGCAAAAGGCAGAATATACATCGGAACCAATCCCGAAGGTCGCAACATTGAGATAACGGCATTTCGCAAAGCCATCTACAGAACCATCGGAGAGGCACACGGAAAAGTGTCTGATGGTCGCGGGCCTGTTATTCGCGGACTCACCATAACCCAGTATCCCGATACGATGGTGCATATTGCAGGATACTATCCTCAGGGAATTTCTGATGCCCGCATACATGGCAAAGATGTAGTGGGAACGGTTTTGGAAAACAACATTTTCTCGAACTGCTTTCGAATTGGAGTGTTTGTAATCGGCGACAGCCTGATTATGCGAAACAACAAGATTTACAATACCAATACCGAGGGCTTATATATTGTGGCATCGTCGGATGTGCTATTGGAACGCAATATTTTTAAGTTCAATAATATTGAACGCTGGACAGGCTTTTTCCCGGCAGCGGTGAAGATTTTCAACCAGTCGCATCGCGTGGTATGTCGCGAAAATCTGGTGATCGACCACCCATACTCCAATGGAATCTGGTATGATGTGGGCAATTATGCCGGAGTTTTTGTGAATAACTGGATTGAGGGCGTTGGTAAAGCCACCAAACCCTTTAGAAAAGAAACCATTTGGCCAAGCCTTAACGGCTTTTTCTGGGAGATTTCAAGCACTGCCATTGCTGCCGGTAATGTTTTTGTAAACAACGACCAGGGTATCATGGTATTAAACGCTGCTGGGGCAGCAATGTACAACAATACATTTGTGAACAGCCCGGTTACCATTGCCCGGGATACCCGCGGGGATGAAGTTGACCATTTCGGCTGGCATATCACCACCGGCCCGGGAGTGGAAGCCCGCGATGGACACATCTTCTCCAATAATCTGCTCTATATGGATGAGCATACGCAAAGACCCATGCTTTTTGTATGGCAGCCAACTGTTTTGTGCCAAAGGTTACCTAACCCTCAACTAGCAGCCATGAACAACAATGTGTTTATCCATCAGAACACACCACGCGATTACCCATTGATACTATGGAGCCCATACCAAAATGAGGCATGCCAGGCACAGCTACATACGGTTCAGGAATTGCATGAGTTGCACCCGGAGTTTTCGGCCAATTGCCGGTTTTTGGACGCTAATACCGCACAGGTGTTTGTTGATCGCGCTGCCAACGACTTCAGATTGCACCCCGATTTTGCCCGCAATCTTCCTACCGTTTCCATGCCCGAAGAAGTTGCCCAAACCCTCCTAAAGAGGGTTAGCGATTTCCGCAGACCGGGTGCATTCCCGCAACGGTAAATTTACCCTTCCCAAGTTTCTTAAGAACGAATATCATGATTGGCTAATATCGAACAGCGTATTAAAGAAGATGCCCGGAAAATTTTCCCGGGCATCTTCTTTTTGGCATCTCTCTCAATTAATTTGCCGACCGAATGGCAGCGTTTTGGGGTTTCCCCCACATCAGAAAAATAGCCTGAGGAACCTGAACATTCTGAAGATAAAAGCCTCGCACCGGATCGTAACCTCCGGCCATAATTTCGAACACTTTTTGCCCGATTCCTTTTGCATAGAAAGGCACAAGCTTGTTGGTATGATCATCAGAATTAAATTTATGGCCAGGCATATTGCCTTTACCCTTGTTTACTACGGGGGAATTGATGTTTTCAGGGTGGTCGGGCCCTGTAAGGTGCCCTGTTTCATGATCTGAAGTAACAATGATCAGGGTTTCTTCCCAACTGCTATTTGCTTCAACCCATCTGATAGCCTCTTTAATTGCCTGGTTAAAATCGTGCTGCTCCTCGATGATCCGGGTAAGGTCATTGTCATGTCCTGCCCAATCAATGGCACCACCTTCAATCATTACAAAAAATCCATCGGGGTCCTTCGAAAGAACATTCAAGGCCGACTGGGTCATCTCGGCCAAGGTAGGAACACTTTCATTAAAAGGCTCTTCAAAAGGCAGAACCGGGCGCGGAGGAGTTAGCCTTGCCTGTTGCAAGGTGGAATTCGCCATGGCAATTCCCAGCACCCGCTTAGGAGTTGGGCCGCTGGCCAGCCCGCGAAATTCTGCACGGGTATCAATTACGGTCCAAGGATCAGGTACCCCATCGCCATCAGCGTCTTTTACCCGCAAAACCTCCCCGTCAACCTGAAACTCTGTTGCTGTAGAAGTGGCTTCCATCATGCGCCATAACTCCCGCCCTCCAACAAATCGATCGTCGCCACGTGCAACTTGTCCGATATCATCCGCATAAGGGTGCCCGGTGGTCATGATTAAGTCAATACTTGTGTTAAAAAGCATGTATCTGGCAATTTCCATTAGATTTCTTCTGCTTTGGTTGTGGGCGGCAAAGCTCGCAGGAGTAGCATGATTCATGTGTACACTGGATACGATTCCGGTGGCCTTACCCAAAGCCTCGGCTGAGGCAGTTACTTGCACCAGGGTATCGCCGGTGGGGCCAATGCCAATGGAGTTGTTGAATGTTTTTCGCCCGGTGGCCAAGGCTGTACCTCCTGCCCCACTGTCAGTATATCCAAGGGAGACATACTCCGCATCGCTCCATGCCCTATTTGGACTATAGCCATCACTAAAAATCTTTTGACCATCGCGGTAGGAGATAATTGCAGGGTAGGTTGACAGAGCAAGCTGGGTCCATCCTTCCATTTCATAAGGTTGAGCCGGAGCTTCGCCGTAAACAAAATAGTTGGTAGCTAAAACGTGATTATAACCCATACCATCGCCAATAAAAAAAATTATGTTCTTTGGCTTTGGAACTGAAGGAGTTTGATTATGTGCGTGCTTGACAGACCCACAAGAACTTAACAGTACTGAAAAGGCAATAAGTCCAAGTAATCCAATGGTTGATTTTTTAAAATTCCTCATATCCGATAATTAAAAATTTTGAATGATTGTTCCTGGCAGCAAACTTATAGAAGCTCTTAGCAGGGCATAAATTTCGCCATTTTTTTCCAATATTGCCTTTCTAAAAAATTATTGAGCTCAAATTTGTAGCTGAAAATTAGCCTTACAGCTAAATCTGTGCAAATTCTTGCTGCCTACATCTTGCTTCTAATATTCCGTGAATTTTGAAAAGTAGGCACCGAATTCAAGTTACTTTGACCACCGTGATTTTGACAAAACATCTGTAACCTTAGGTATATAACTCTTTGAAACCGGTATGGAAACGGAACCTGCCTCGTCGAGCCACAGATTGAATTGGCTTTGTCCACGCTTCAGCATTTTTATCTGGTCAATGTTTACCATGAAGGAACGGTGGCAGCGCAGCAATGGCCATCCTTCCAGTTGGCGTTCCAGGTTTTTCAAAGTGTTTCGAAGCAAATATCTTTTTTGGATTTGTCCGGATTTAAAATGAATGATTACATAATTGTCGGCGGCCTCAAGATATACGAGATCCTGCATTTTGATGCTGAGTTTCAATGCCTCATTTTCGTCATTGAAAGCAATGAATTGTGGTTTGCTGCGAAGTTGGCTGATTAGCTTTTCAAGACTCACCTTTTTTTCCCACCAGGCGAAAAAAAGCGTGCTGATCAAATAAGGAATAAGAAGAATCAACGAAGTGTTTTGGACTGCTATTACCATAGCAGGCACAAAAGGGGTCTCATCTACCAAGGCCAGTCGCTCAAGCAAAGTGTATAGTGCCCCTTTCATGATGATCTCCGAAGCGATCATAATTGCATAATATCGAACGGAAATCGGGCGATAGCGCTTCACAGCAAACATGATTAGCCTGCTCGCCAAAACCACCAACATGCCAGCAATTACGATCAGACCCGATACAAAAGAAAACATCCACCAGCTTACGGTATACCATTCCATTGACCCAAATGGCTGATAAACGTTGATGAAAAAGTAAGCAAACACCGTGGTGAATAAAATCTGAATCGTGGTGTTGCGACGGCTAACAAAAAAATCAGGAACCATCCTCCGGGCTTGCTTCATAAATAGGAGAGATTTTTAAAAAATATCAAACTTTAGCTGAAGGTTACTTTTAAAGCCAGATTGCAAGGAACTAAAGTAGCGATTTTTTTTTAAATTCCATTTACCCCAAATAGTTTTTAATCACCCCAGCGCCTGTTTCATTCACCCCAACTTGTTTATAAATGCCACATTTTTGATTATTAAAAAATTTACCGATGTTCCTTTGCAGAAAAAATACGAGACCAATACACCAAAAATGATTTCGTAGCATATCTGCAAAATAATCTTTCAAAAAGTTAAACAACATGGCATTAAACGAAGTACATCAGGAACTAAAAAAGCGGTTTGACCTTGAAAAACCGGTAGTACAGCTTTCGGATACCGTTATGTGCTACAGTTTTCCGTTCAGGTCTGACTGCGCTTTCGAACCTGTTTCCGTAAACAGTGATTTGCCCCTGGAAGAGACACGAATCATCAATGAAGCAGGCAAAGATGAAAACCGCCAATTTTATTACCCGGTGATGACACCTATTGATGAGCATCCAAAAGACGCCATTTTATTGCTTCATGGATTGAACGAGCGTTCGTGGGAGAAGTATTTGCTGTGGGCTCACACCCTGGTTGAAAAAACCCGCAGGGCTGTTATTTTGTTTCCCATAGCCTTCCATATCAACAGGGCGCCCGGTTGGTGGAGTA
Organism: Bacteroidales bacterium; assembly: GCA_035477775.1. Taxonomy (GTDB): domain Bacteria; phylum Bacteroidota; class Bacteroidia; order Bacteroidales; family UBA7960; genus UBA7960. The sequence goes on from DATIKH010000021.1 coordinate 53,806, forward strand.
ATCCCCGATTTATGCAGGCCTTATCCAAAAGACGCCAGGAATCTGACAACCGGATCATACAAAGCAGCTTTGCCAATGTGGCCTTGAGTTTGCGCATGCAGCACAGCCCCGAAATGTTTCCCGTTTCCGGCGCTCAGAGCTACCTGGATGTGATAAAATTATGCAAGCAGGTTAAATCGGGTAATCATCCCCTGCTGCGATCCACCGGAAGCATCAGCATTTTTGCGTATTCCATTGGGACTGTCCTTGCCAAGATCCTCATTCTTTCAAACCCGCTAAAACTATTCACAAACGAAAAGGCATTTCTATTTTGCGGAGGAGCTGCCCTCGACCAGGTGAATCCCGTTTCAAGGGCCATTATGGACAGCGAGGCCTGCCTTTCGCTCAAAAAATATCTGGCCTCAAATCCAAACATTGCCCACCTGATTGGAAACACAAAACGTAAAGCCCAATTGCTGCCGCAAGCCTGGAAAACATTCCAATACCTTATCTCCTGCGAATTGCATAAAAAAGAGCGAAACGAAGTTCTCAGGCAATCGGGACATCGCATATTGGCCGTTGGTCTGACCTGCGATCAGGTTTTCCCGCCGCGGGCAATACACGATTTTTTTGGTGAGCGTTGCATTACCCAAAAGGTTTCTTACGAAGGTTCGCACGAAAAACCGTTTCCTTTTGATAATCCGACATTCGCCAGCGAAGTGGAATCCGTTTTCAATAAAATATTTTCATTGGCATCTGAATTTCTATCATCCAGAATTTCAGATCAAAAGGATTAAGGAATTTGCAAATTATTTGCCTGCCGGCAAGGTAAATGGCCATGTTTTAGCCCCAAAGACAACCGTGATTTGAAATCAATGGGCTAACCTTATATACAACCCCATCTTCCCAAAATCCATCGTAGTTCACATGAATGTGTAATATGTTTCGGGGTATTTTGTACATTTATCCGAAAGAAATTCCCCATGAAAATACCTGATGCAGTCCAGATACGCGGAATCGATGCTTATACCATTAAACACGAACCTGTAAGCTCTATTGACCTGATGGAACGCGCAGCGAAAAAATGTTTTGAAAGGATAAAAAATCTGGTCAAACCCCAAACCAAAATCATGGTTTTTTGCGGCCCGGGAAACAATGGCGGCGACGGATTGGCAATAGCCCGGATGCTTGCAGGAACAGGTCAACAGGTTGTGGTGTACCTTCTTGGTCTTTCGGATGAGAACTCGCAAGATTTTCGGATTAATCTGAAGCGGCTGGAAAAATCGGGTAAGTCTAAAATTGAAAAACTTCAGGCGAAGGAAAGCCTGCCTGAAATTCCACAGGATGCTCTGGTGATAGATGCTCTTTTCGGAACCGGATTGAATCGCCCCTTAGAGGGATTTGCAGCAGAAGTAGTTCAACATATCAACCAATCCGAAGCCAAAGTGGTTTCCATTGATATGCCCAGCGGGATGTTTACCAACGACAATGGCAGCAACAACCCCAAAAACATAATCCGGGCTAATCGAACCCTGACTTTCCAATTTCCCAAACTGGCTTTTTTGCTTCCAGAATGCGAGGTTTTTGTTGGTCATTGGGAGGTCCTCGACATTGGGCTACACATTGATGCTATTAGAGGAATCAATACCCGGTACCATTTAACCGAGGCTCAGGATATCAGATCGTATTACCGCCCCAGATCAAAATTTTCGCACAAAGGCAATTACGGCCATGCATTGCTTCTGGCAGGCAGTTCAGGAAAATCGGGGGCAGCAGTATTGGCTGCTGGGGCAGCGCTCCGCAGTGGCGCTGGACTTTTGACAGCCCACATGCCTTCCAGTTTGCTTCCAATACTACAAACCGCCCTGCCCGAGGCCATGTGCCGGGCCGATTCCGATGCGCACATCATTACCAGCCCGGGCGATTTGCAGGCTTTCAACGCTATTGCTTTTGGTCCCGGTACCGGCACAGATGCCCAAACAGGAAATACCTTGAAATTGCTTATTCAAAACTCAGTATTTCCACTTGTGATCGACGCCGACGGGCTGAACATCCTCGCACAAAATCCCACATGGCTTGCCTTCCTTCCCAAAGGAAGCATCCTTACTCCCCATCCTAAGGAGTTTGAGCGCATTGCCGGGAAAAGTGCCGATGGTTTCCAAAAGCTCGAGACAGCAAGGGAATTGGCAATTAAATATGGTATAAATTGGGTTTTGAAAGGAGCCCACACAGCCGTTGTTGGCCCCGACGGACAAATTTATTTCAATTCAACGGGCAACCCCGGCATGGCCACCGGAGGAAGCGGCGATGTGCTTACAGGCATTATCCTTGGATGGCTCGCCCAGGGGTACCCTCCCCTTCAAGCGGCTCTTATCGGCGTGTATCTGCACGGATTGGCTGGTGATATGGCGGCTTCCCGCATGGGAATGGAAGGAATGATTGCCGGTGATATTTTGTTTCATTTGCCCAAAGCAACAAAAAAGGTGTTTTCCTAAAAAGGGAGAAATTCTTCAATCGCTTAACTAAAAATAGCCAATCCGATAAACAATTCACCCATTGGCTTGTTAAAGAATTGCTAAAAAATCCTTTATAAACTGTTGCATAAAAATTAATGGAAACTCTGGAAATTAAAAATCAATTTACTGTTGAATCCGTCGATAAAGAAACTTTAAAAAAATGGTATCGATTGCTGATATTGGGTCGCAAACTCGACGATAAGGCGCCCAATTACCTGAAACAGGCGCTAGGCTGGTCCTACCATGCGCCCTATGCCGGACACGACGGCATCCAATTAGCCATCGGCCAGATATTCGATCGCAATACCGATCACCTGTTTCCTTACTATCGCGATATGTTAACCGCCCTTTCGGCCGGGGTTACAGCAGAACAAATCATTCTTAACGGCCTTTCGAAAGCTACTGATATTTCGAGTGGTGGACGCCACATGTCGAATCACTTCGCCAAGCCCGAATGGAACATACACAATGTTTCGTCGGCTACGGGCAACCATACTTTGCATGCCACAGGTGTTGCTCGGGCAATGAACCGATATAAGCACAAAGGCGTGTCCATAAGTTCACAAGGCGAATCATCGGTTTCGGAGGGATATGTTTATGAGGCCATCAATGGCGCGAGCAACGAGAAGTTACCGGTGATTTTTGTTTTCCAGGACAATGGATACGGTATTTCCGTACCCAAGGCAGACCAGACAGCCAACCGTAAAACGGCCGATAACTTTAAGGGTTTTAAAAATCTCAGAATAATCTATTGCAACGGTCGTGATGTTTTCGAGAGCATGAGCGCCATGTATGAGGCAAAAAGGCATTGCATAGAAACCGGAATGCCGGTAATTGTTCATGCCAGCGTGGTTCGCATCCACTCCCACTCCAACAGCGACCGCCACGACCTGTATCGCGACGAACGCGAATTGCATTGCGCACGCGAAAGCGACCCGATACCAAGGTTCGAGCGTGCAATTTTGTCGAAAGGCGGGCTAACCCCTTCCGATCTGGAAGAAATTCAAAAATCTGTTGACCAGGAAGTGACGGAGGCTCATAAAAAAGCCATGGCGGCGCCTGACCCCGATCCTAAGTCTATATTCAATTTTGTTATTCCCGAGCCACACGTTCCTGTAAAATATCCTGATGGAATCCACCAGTACGATGGACCCAAAAAGAAACTTATTACTGCCCTGAACGAAACACTAAAGGCAGAATTTGAGCATAATCCCGATACTTTTATCTGGGGACAGGATATAGCCAATAAGGAAAAAGGCGGAATTTTTAATGTTACCAAAGGAATGCAGCACAAGTTCGGCAAGGCAAGGGTTTTTAACGCTCCAATTGCCGAAGATTTTATATTGGGTACTGCCAACGGTATGAGCCGGTTTAGTGAAAAGATCCGTATAGTGGTCGAAGGCGCCGAATTTGCAGATTACTTCTGGCCGGCCATGGAACAGTTTGTGGAAGTTACCCACGACTATTGGCGCAGCAACGGAGCTTTTGCACCCAATATTACTATCAGGCTCGCATCCGGCGGCTACATAGGGGGCGGGCTTTACCATTCCCAAACTATCGAAGGCGCCTTATGCTCGTTTCCGGGAATCAGAATAGTGTATCCTTCCTTTGCCGATGATGCCGCAGGACTTCTCCGCACTTCGATGCGATCCAAAGGGCCAACATTGTTCCTCGAACCCAAAACCCTGTACAATGCAAAAGAGGCCGAAACTCCTATACCCGATGATTATGAAGTACCGTTCGGCAAGGCTCGTATCCGCAGGGAAGGGAAAGATTTGACAATCATTACCTACGGAAACACCACGCACATGAGCATTCGCGTTGCCGAAAAAATATCGAAGGAAACAGGCAAAGAAATCGAAGTGCTCGATTTGCGCTCACTGATTCCACTTGATAAGGACAGCATTTTGAGGTCGGCTCAAAAAACCAACCGTGCCCTGGTGGTCCATGAGGATAAGGTTTTTGGCGGTTTTGGCGGCGAACTGGCAGCCATTATTGCCGATGAGGCGTTCCATTTCCTAGATGCGCCCGTAAAAAGGGTGGGTTCGACCTTCACTCCCGTAGGGTTTCATCGCAACCTCGAAAAAGCCATACTGCCTTCGGATGAGAAAATTTACGAGGCTGCGAAGGAGCTGCTGAAATTTTAGGATAGTTGTAATTAGTAAGAATTCCTAACTGTAAAAATAAAAAGCCCGGCGATGTCCATACAGCCGGGCTTTTCTTTTCAATTATTCCTCTAACGCGTCATTCCCCCACACACAGCCAAAACCTGGCCTGTTACATAGGCCGATAGGTCGGATGCGAGGAAAATACAGGCATTGGCCACATCATCGGAAGAACCGGCACGGCGCAGCGGAATTTTTTCTGCCCAGGCTTTCTTCACCTCTTCGGGCAATCCTGCCGTCATTTCCGTTTCGATAAAACCGGGAGCAATGGCATTGCATCGTACATTGCGCGGCCCCAACTCCTGGGCGACCGACTTG
>DATIKH010000022.1:0-1587 GCA_035477775.1 Bacteroidales bacterium
CCGGTTCCTTTCCGCAATCCTTACCGGGTTGGGCTTCCTTTTCTCGATTTTCAAATTTATGATACGTTGTTGAAACAAGATGTTTCGATAATACATGCCCATTCGCCTTTTTCGGCCGGATCCCTCGCATTAGAAGTAGCCCGCCAGCAAAATGTACCCATCATTGCAACGTTCCACTCAAAATTCCGCGACAATATTGAAACGCATGTTCCAAGTAAATTGATAGTTGACGGGGTTGTAAAGTTTATCATGGAGTTTTTCGAATCGGTCGATGAGGTCTGGATTCCCCAGGCTAAGGTGGAAGAAACCATCAGAAGCTATGGCTACAAAGGGCGCCTTGAAGTGGTCGAAAATGGCATTGACATTGAAATCCCCGCCGATATTACAAAATACCGGCAGGAAAGCCGTAATCTGCTGGGTTTTAAACCTGACGACCGGTTGATGTTGTACATCGGGCAACATATCTGGGAGAAAAACCTGAAGTTTCTTCTGGAATCACTGCATAAACTGGAAGATTTTGACTTTAAAGTCCTATTTGCGGGCGAAGGCTATGCCAGACCACAAATGGAGGTGATGGCCGAAGAATTTGGCCTGAAAGAAAAAGTTAAGTTTTTCGGGCCGGTTGCCGATCGTGAAAAGTTGAAACGGCTCTATGCCTGCGCAGATATTTTCCTTTTTCCATCACTTTACGACACTTCAGGGCTTGTCTTTCGCGAGGCAGCGGCCCTGCATACCCCTGCCCTACTACTCGAAGAGGCAACCGCAGCCGATGTAATTACCGACGGATTCAACGGATTTCTTGCAGACAATCAGGTAGATGCTTATGCTCAAAAAATCTGGAAAATTTTTTCCGATCCGGCTCAATTGACCTCTGCCGGCCATATTGCCTCACAAACCCTTTGCCGTAGCTGGGAAAATGTGATTGAAGAAGTAGGCGACAGGTACAGAAGCATTATCAAGCGCACCAGAAAGTAGTAGTGACAAGTCGCAAAACCAACCGGTAATGACAAACCGTAAATCCACAAAGTAGGGACAGGTCGCGACCTGTCCCTACTCAGGAATTTATTTTGGCAAGAATCCAGAAATATTTAAACCAAATTCCTTGATCAAAAAAAATTTTACACCTTGGTGTTAAGGTTTAAAAAAATATTTATTTTTGACCGACCGTTCAGTCAAAAATATTTTTTAATGTCGCCTCGTACGCAAGAGCAATTCGAAAACATAAGACAAGCCAAGAGGGAACAGATCCTGTTGGCTTCGCTTGCTCTGTTTGCAAACAAAGGCTATCAGAGTACATCAATTGACGGCATCGCCAAAAGGGCAGGAATTTCGAAAGGATTGATGTACAATTACTTTGAGAGCAAGGAAAGCATCCTGCTGCATTTGCTTGATCATTTCGTGGCTGAAACCACCTGCCTGCTCAATCCCAACAACGACGATGAGATTACCAACGACGAGATGGGCAGGTTTTTGGAAGAGTTGATACAATCCATGATACGGCAGCAAGACTTATGGAAGCTTTACCTTCAGCTTTCGGTACAGCCTTTTGTTGTGGATATGGTCAAAATCCGCATCAGTCAAAGTAAG
>DATIKH010000023.1:0-9404 GCA_035477775.1 Bacteroidales bacterium
AACCTGTTGCCTTGGCGGTTCAGGAACAGGTTGAGGTTGTGTTGCTGCCGGCTGAGTTGGCTGTTGTGTCGGTTGAGGGGTTGGGGCCGGAGTTCGGCGTGTGGTTTCAGTTGTTGGCTGTTGAGGCCTGGGGCGTTGCTGTGCCGGAGGCAGGGCAATTGATTCTTCAGTGTCCTGTGTTACAACCCGTTCATTGGCACGTGCCGGTGGCTGCGGTGTTGGAGCCGCTGCTACATTACGGGGTGCAACAGGTACCAGTTCGCCTTCACCAAAATCAGTAAAACCTAAAGCAACTATTACGCCCTCTTCTTCGGGCAATGGTAATGGGGTGCTTAATCCAAAAATAAAAAGCAAAACCAACAACAACCCATGAAAAAAGATTGTTCCGATGAGCGCTAAGCTGTTGTCTTTAGAATCTGGTTTGTTCATTTTATCTTGGTGGTTGGGTTGCCAGAATAACCCGATGTCGTGTTTGATAAGCGTTGTTGTAATTATTGACAATGTCAATAACATTCACAATATATTGAACCGGAACCGTGCGATCGGCACGTAGTACCACGGATGCTTCTGTTTCTTGCGCCAGGCTCTGTACCAGCCCGGAATACAAGCCTTCATTATCTACCGGCACCTCTTCGAGAAACATTTGAAATTCCTCATTAATATACACAGTAACCGTTTGTCGCGCCAGGGTACGGCTTTCGCTGGTTGGCAACAGCAGTCTGATGGCACTTGGGGCCACCAACGTAGAAGTAAGCATAAAGAATATGAGCAACAAGAAAACCAGATCCGACATGGATGCCATGCTGAACTGCAAACTGCGCTTATTTCGCATTTTTATTGCCATGGTCGTCAGTTTTAGGATGCTGGTTCGTGGAGAAGGTCCATAAACTCCGTTGCACGGGCTTCGAGCATAAACACTACTTTTTCAATACGGGCAACAAGGATGTTATAGCATACAAATCCGAGAATCCCTACCACAAGGCCAGCTATGGTGGTAATCATGGCTTCGTAAATACCTCCGGCAAGAAGGCCTATATCGATGTTGTTTCCAGCCATCGACATATTGTAAAATGCCCTTACCATACCTATTACGGTACCAAGAAACCCCAGCATAGGTGCCGCACCCGAAACGGTAGCCAATACAGCAATGTTTTTTTCCAACTTGGAAATTTCCAGTTTGCCCACATTCTCAATAGCAGCATTGATATCGCTTAGAGGGCGGCCAATCCGCACAATCCCTTTGGCTATCATTCGTGCTATGGGAGATTGGTTGTTGCGACACAGGGCTTTAGCTGAATCAATTCGGCCATCGTGGATGAAATCGCGTATGTTGTTCATGAAATTTATTTCATCTACCGATGCCCTGCTTATTGCAAGATATCTTTCAATAAATATATAAATTGCCACTATAGATAAAATTGCCAGGGGAATCATCACAATGCCCCCTTTAAGGGCAAGGCTCCATAAGGACAGGGTTTCGTGAGTTGGCATAGGTGATTGTGTCAGGGCATCGATAGCCTGACCGGGAACACCCGTTTGTACCTGTAGAAGAAATTGACTAAACATCGTAAATGCTAATTTATTGCTAATTGTTTATTTTTTAAAAAGTTCGAAAGGTCAAAATTAATAAAAACACTTAAACATTCGGAGTATTTGTTTTCCAAACCACCCTTAATACTATCCAAAATCAGACCATAAATCATGCCTTGTAATGGTTCGCCCAGAAAAATTTTATTTATCCTGCATTAATGATAAATATCGTTAATACCAACTGCAATTATTAGTAAATTTGCAGGTCAAAAAAAATTTAATCATTTTAAATATGGCAAAAATTAAAACCGCTATCAACGGCTTTGGTCGCATTGGCCGTTTGACCCTAAAGGCAGCCCTCAACAGTGATGTAATTGATATCGTTGCTGTAAACGACCTAACCAACAGTGCAACTTTGGCCCATCTGTTGAAATACGATTCTGTTCATGGGAAGTTTCCAGGCACGGTGGTTGCTGACGGGAATGACCTGATTGTGAATGGTAAAAGGATAAGGGTATTTTCGGAAAAAGATCCGGCAAACCTACCCTGGAAAGACCTTGGTATTGAAGTAGTAGTTGAATCTACCGGCGTATTTCGCGACCGTGAAAAACTCAACAAGCACCTTCAGGCCGGGGCCCAAAAAGTGGTACTTTGTGTTCCGTCGAAAAGCGCGTCTGATGTAGATGCTACTGTTGTTATAGGGGTTAACGACCGGGATATTAAACCGGACCATAAAATCTATTCTAATGCATCGTGCACAACCAACTGCCTTGCACCTGTTGCAAAGGTTTTACACGAAAATTTCGGCATTAAGCGGGGTCTGATGAACACCATCCACTCCTATACCAACGACCAGATAATTCTCGACTCACCCCACAGCGACCTGCGCAGAGCCCGTGCTGCTGCTATGTCGATTATCCCAACTACAACAGGTGCTGCCAAGGCAGTTGGCCTGGTAATTCCAGAACTTAAAGGTAAACTAGATGGTTTTTCTCTCAGGGTTCCTACATTCGATGCTTCGGCAGTTGACCTTACCGTGGAATTGCAGAAAAATGTTACCAAAGAGGAAATAAATGCTGCCCTCCAGAAAGCAGCCGAAGGCCCTCTCAAAGGCGTTCTCGAATATTGCATCGATCCGGTAGTGTCGGTCGATATCATTGGCAATACCCATTCGGCCATTTTTGATTCGCTTTTGACTCAGGTTATTGACGGCAATTTTGTAAAGATCATTGCCTGGTATGACAATGAGTACGGTTATGCAAACCGTGTGGTTGATCTGATCAAAAAAATTAAATAATTTTTTCTTTCTGAAAAAGGGGGGCTTTGGGGTCCCCCTTTTTTTTTAACCAAGAGCCAAATTTCTGGCATTGCATTTTGGCTGCAGTTGTAGAGCAGCATTGGGGCATGCAGAAAATGAACTTAAATGATGTGGGTGGTCTGAAACAAGAAGGGTTTTTCCTGGAGATTTAATCGGTGAAAGTCTTCAGGTGCATATCCTGGCCGTCAAAAACAGCATAGGTAAACCGATTCACCCATTCGCCGGTATTAATGTAGCGAGAACTGCCATTCAGGCTGTAATCGTATGGAAGATGCCTGTGACCAAAAACAAAGAAGTCGAAATGTTTGGTAAGCAACATTTGGTTGCAAAACGCCACAAGTTTTTCATCTTTAATATTGGGGTTGTTCAAATAGCCTGCATGATTGGAATAACGGTCCTTTTTTGAAAAAAAAGTAACCAGCACACTTCCAAGTCCTGGGTGCAGGTAAGAGAAAATTTTCTGCAGAAACCTGTTGTTATATGCCCGTTTTGCCAGTTTGTAGGAGGCATCACCAGGCCCGAGTCCATCCCCGTGGCCAATTAAAAAAGATTTCCCACGACAGGTAATTTCAACTGGATCTCTCAGGATTTTCAAGCCGATTTCCTGCTCAAGGTATCCAAATGTCCATATATCGTGGTTTCCGGTGAAAAAATAAACAGGGATACCTGAATCGGTTATTTCGGTCAGTTTACCAAGCAATCTGACAAAACCTCTCGGAACCACTGTACGGTACTCGAACCAGAATTCGAAAATATCGCCTAATAAATAAATAACACCTGCTTCCGATTTGATCGTGTCGAGCCATTTAACTAGTTTCTTTTCACGAGCCAGGCTTTCTGAATAACCCGGAATGCCTAGATGGCTGTCTGAAACAAAGAAAATTTTCCTACCCGATTGAAGCTCCATGTGCGGCCTTTAATGAACAACTCAAAGGCAAAGATATGCTTTTCATTCAACTCTGTAGGCAGCTCTTTTGATTATGTGAGGTTTTTTTGCCACAAATGATGCCTGGAGGGTGCTTTTATAGTAATTATTAGCGTTTGCAAGTAATTGCGGAAATGGCTCAGGTAAATCAAAAAAAGCACTACCTAAGAACTTACAATAACGTACCTGCCAGAATTTCTTCAATCTGGGCGATTGATAGTCCGCTGCCAAGAATTTTGCCCTGGCGGTCGATAAGTACATTGTAGGGTATCGCTTCAACATTGTATAGACTCACAACAGGCGAATTCCAAAACCGCAAATCGCTTACTTGAATCCAATTGATATTATCCTCTTCAATGCCTCGCAACCATTGCTCCCTGTTCCGGTCGAGAGAAATGCCGTAAATGGCAAAGCCCTGGTCGCGAAAGCGGTTGTATAGCTCCCTGAGCTTGGGGTTGGCCTGACGACAAGGTTTACACCAAGCTGCCCAAAAATCGATCAATACAATATTTCCTCTTAACGACGACAGTGTAATGATTTCTCCATCCGGGTCAGGAAGCGCAATTTCAGGAGCAATATTTCCAACCGACAATCTATTTTCAACATCCAAACGGTGCGCTTTGTCTCTCCTCAATTCATTAACACGGCGTTTCAGGTCCACTACATGTTTGTTGTTGGGAAATACATCTGACAATGAAGCGGCTAACTTCTCAAAGTATTCAAAATGTTCATCTTCCCTGAGAAGCATCTGATTTCCAAAAAACTGATAAAGGGCAAGTAGGCTGGCAAGAGAGCGCGGATTCTGTTCAATAAAATCAATAACGAACTTTTGTTGCTCTTCGAATATCGAAGTAAAAGTCAGATCTATCTGCTGCCGTAATTCAAGAAAATTCTCCTGGCCTTTCATTTCGCGAAATACAGTAGCCAACGAATCGAGTTTCTGGTAGCCACGCCTTTGCGCTCTGTTTAGTTCAAGCAAAAGAACAGATCCCTTTGAGCCTTTAACCTGAAATGATTCAGGAAAATTTCCAGCATCGCCTGTGATCCGAATTTTCTCTCCGGGTTCGGCCAACAATGTCACGAAGTTTTCCTGGTCTAACCGCAATATATAAAATCCGGCGTCAGCCATATGGTGACTCAACTCAAACTTTCCATCAATATCAGTATAAACAGTGTCAATTGGGATCAAGTCGCGGGTAGTTAATTCCTGCAAATAAACAGGTATATTTTCTGCATTTGTTAAAGTGCCTTCCAACTGAAAACCGTCCTGCTTACCCAATCGTCTTTGCCCACATGAAATGGTTAGGGTTCCAATAATAGCATATACAAGCAGATTCCGCATAATAAGTCTGGTTTGAGGAAGGCAAATTTAATTGTTTTGGCTGCCCCTAAATGACTTTTAAGATTTTTTAACCAGCCAAGCAATTTTAAGTAAACTGATGCAGACAGAATTATCTGCCAGGCCTTACTGGTCGATCGAGCAGCGAATAACCCAAGAGTATCAGAATTGAAGTACAAAGGGTACTAATCAGAATCCTGGCCAAGGTTTGAAAAAACTCCTGCAAACTGAAAATTTCCAGAAAAAACAATACGAAATGATGAATTAAAACCAATGATATTACATAAGCTGCCATCCATTGAATACCCCTGTTAGAAATCATGGGGATGGCCGTTGGCAATTCGGACCGGCCATGCAGCAAAAAGATCAATCCCGGGCGTGTGAATGCCATAAAAAGTGTTGCACTTGTGTGAACTCCCTGGCTATTGCTGAACAAGTCGATAATCAAACCGGTACCAAATCCGCAAAGCAACAGCAGCCATCCAGGTATCTGCAGAGGGAGCATCATTACAAACAGAATATATACATAAGGATTTATGTATCCGCCTAAATTGATGTTGCTAAAAACAGATATCTGAGCAACCACCAGAACAATAAAAATTACGAGATATTTTAAATTTTCGCTAACCATACGACAAAATCATGGAACTATTTCAGTTGATGCCTGGATCTCTTCCAATTCGTTGAGCATGAGGTTTTTTACAACCATTGCATATCGTATATTGTTGAAATCGAGTGCTAAATTTACCGTGGCAGTGATAAAATTATCTCCAGGCCTTAAATGGTAATCCTCGATGGTGCCTATAAGCACCCCACTGGGAAAGATCACAGAGTAACCACTCGTAACAATTGTATCGCCATGAGCCAACTCCACATGCGAAGGAATGTAATTCATGGTAACCTGCCTGTGGTTGAAGCCTTCCCACGAAAGGGTTCCGATGTGATTGTTTTTCTTAATCCTTACGGAGACATTGGTTTCGTTGTGCAGAAGAGAAATTACCGAGCTGAACCTGTCGGTGGTATGTGCCACAATACCCACTACTCCATTTGCGGTAATAACTCCCATGTGGGGCTCGATTCCGTGACGCCTGCCTTTGTTTAAGGTAAGAAAATTATTGCGGCGGTTAATGGAATTGTTTACCACTTCTGCATTGATGTACTGAAACTGTCTGTTTAGAACAGTATCCTGATAGACAAATAAATGGGTGTCGGTTTTAATGAATGCACCCTGGGTAATCTGCATAAGCCTTTGGTTCTCGATGGCCAATTGCCTGTTTATTTCGGCAAGATTCAGGTAAGTAGCAATGCGTGAAGTCATTGAATAAAACTGTCCGGCAAAAAAGTTGGCAGAACTTACCAGATAAAACCGCTGGTAATGGTGATGCTGTACCAGGAGCAAGATGGCAATGGTTTGAAGTGTCAGGAAGAGGATGAAAAAATAATTCCTGACTAAAAAACTGAACAGACTACGCATAAGGCACCAAACAAATATTCATTATGCTCAACCCAAAAGGAAGGAACAGAAGATTTCCCAAATTTAGTGTATCAGAAACGGGAATTTGTCAAAATTCTTTAATGCAATTCCGGTTCCACGGGCTACTGCTCTCAATGGGTCTTCGGCAAGGCGCACCGGCAGTTTGGTTTTAAATGCAATTCTTTTGTCGAATCCCCTGAGCAATGCACCTCCACCGGCCATGTAGATACCAGTGCGGTAGATATCGGCTGCAAGTTCGGGAGGTGTCATTTCAAGCGTATTTAAAATGGCAGCTTCAATTTTCAGAATCGATTTATCAAGCGCATGCGCCATTTCCTGATAGCTTACCGTAATTTCTTTCGGAATACCGGTTAGCATATCCCTTCCATGAACAGGGATATCCGATGGAGGGTTCTCCAGTTCTGGTAAGGCAGAACCAATTTCAATCTTAATTTTCTCTGCAGTACGCTCACCGATCAGAATATTGTGCTCTTTGCGCATGTATTCTATAATGTCGGAATTAAAATCATCTCCTGCAATCCGGATTGACTTATTGCACACGATACCTCCGAGTGCAATGACCGCTATTTCGGTTGTACCGCCACCCACATCAATTACGATGTTGCCCGAGGGTTCGAGAACGTCGATACCAATGCCTATAGCTGCAGCCATAGGTTCGTGAATCAGCCTGACCTCCCTTGCCCCAGCTTGCTCACAGGAGTCGCGAACAGCGCGCTCCTCCACCTCTGTAATCCCTGAAGGAATACAAATTACCATTTTCAGGGAGGGTGCAAAAAGAGGTTTTTTTTCATCGATCATCCTTATCAATGCTCTGATCATGGCTTCAGCTGCCTGAAAGTCGGCAATCACACCATCGCGCAGCGGGCGGACAGTTTTTATGTTTTCATGCGTTTTGCCATGCATCAACATGGCTTGTCTGCCAACTGCCAATAACTTTCCGCTTAGCTTATCCATTGCAACAATCGAAGGTTCTTCAACCACGATCTTATCATTGTGGATAATGATGGTATTGGCGGTACCAAGATCTACAGCTAGTTCTTTTGTTAAAAAGGAGAAAAGACCCATTTCCTGAATTTTTTTTTAAAATACTAAATTAGTGCTTAAAGTGCCTGTATCCGGTAAAAACCATTGAAATTCCCGCATTATTGCAATAATTGACCGAATCCTGGTCTTTAATTGAACCACCCGGTTGAACAATGGCTTTTATGCCAGCCATTTCGGCTATGATCACACAATCTGAAAAAGGAAAAAAAGCATCCGAGGCCATTACCGACCCTTCAAGTATATGTCTGTTTTCCTGAGCTTTGGCAATTGCCTGCTTTAGAGCATCAACCCGGGATGTTTGGCCTACCCCCGAACCTATCAATTTTCCATCCTTTACCAATGCAATGGCATTTGATTTTATATGCTTTACTACCTTGTTGGCAAAATACATATCGGATAATTCTTGTTGGGAAGGCTCCGTGACAGTAACACATTTCCAATCTCCTGGAGATTCGTTGGTAGTGTCGGTTTCCTGCCACAACACTCCATTTAATGCTTGCCTGAATTGATTCACAGGTTCAATCTGCTTATTCAATTTTAACAAAGTCCTGTTTTTCTTTTCTTTAAAAATTGAACGTGTCTGCTCATCAAACTCGGGAGCAACCAAAATCTCAAAGAAAAAATCTTTAAGTTTCAAAGCAAGTGAAACCGGGATACTCCTGTTAGATATAAAAACTCCTCCAAAAGCCGATACCGGGTCACCGGAGACCGCATTTTCATAAGCTTTTTCAATACTTGGCGCTATGGCTACACCGCAGGCATTTGTATGCTTTATCACGGCAAAAGCCGGCGGATCGAACTCAGCGATCAACTTTATAGCTGCATCCAGGTCAAGAATATTGTTGTAGGACAGGGGTTTTCCCTGCACCTGTTCAAAAAGCTCCTCAGGGTTACCAAAAAAAATTCCTTTTTGATGCGGGTTTTCACCATAGCGAAGGGTATGCGCCGTGCTCAGGTTCACTTTGAAAGCCGGTGTAGAGTCCAGATTGAGGTAGTTGAAAATAGCAGAATCGTAGCTCGATGAAACGTCAAAAGCTTCTGCAGCAAGTTTTTTGCGAAACTCCAGGGTGGTGCTTCCCTGATGGTCGCTGAGAAAATCGGAGGCTTCGGTAAAGTACCTGATTGCCGGAACTACCAACACATCCTCAAAGTTTTTGGCTGCAGCCCTTATCAGGGAAACCCCGCCAATATCAATATTTTCGATAATTGAAGATTGTTCGGCACCTGAAGCAAGTACCTCTTCGAATGGGTACAGGTCAACTACCACCATCTCAAATGGAAGAATGCCTAAATCGATAAGCTGCTTTACATCTTCTTCAAGTTGCGTTTGCGCGAGAATGCCACCAAAAACAGCCGGATGCAAGGTCTTTACCCTACCACCTAATATTGAGGGAAATTTTGTCAAGTTTTCGACAGATTGGGCATTAATGCCAAGGGAGTTGATGTATTGAAGCGTTCCGCCGGTCGAAACCAGCTCTACCCCTAGTTTATTCAACTCCATAATCAATTCGCGCGCTGCATCTTTGTTGTGGACAGAAAGCAGCGCGCGTCTGACTTTTTTCAATCCGGTCATATCGCAATATTACGAAGATTATTCTCCTTACCTTTGGCAAGAAAATCCGGCACGAAGTTATATTAATTTTCTATCTTATGAATTTAAGTTCTCAAGAAAAAATCTTTTCACGAAAATGGCTTATTTCCTACCTTCTTATAACGATAGGGTCGTTGATCCTGGCTGCCGGTTATGTCTTTT
>DATIKH010000024.1:0-2633 GCA_035477775.1 Bacteroidales bacterium
AAACTGGAAAATATATACCAAAGCCGGCGACAAAGGGAAAACCACCCTGCTTGGTGGTAAGCCTGTGCTTAAGTGCCATTTGAGGATCGAGTGCTATGGAACCATTGATGAACTGAATTCCTTTGTCGGGCTTTTGCGCGACCAGGAAATGGCATCGCATTACAGAAACATTTTGTTAAAAATACAGAACCATCTTTTTATTGCCGAATCTTTGGTAGCTGCTGACGAAGGAAGCGAGCAGGTACAGCTTCCGGCTTTGAAGGAGGACGACATATTTATGCTCGAATCCGAGATAGATACCCTGAACGAAGCCCTGCCGCCATTATCCAACTTTATCCTGCCGGGCGGCCATCAGGCTGTTTCCCTGGCGCATGTGTGTCGTACTGTTTGCAGGCGGGCCGAACGAATCCTGGTACAACTTGCCCAGGATAGTACTATTGATGAAGTTTTAATACGCTATTTAAACAGGCTCTCAGACTATTTCTTTGTTTTGGCGCGCAAACTTGGGCACGATCTGGGCATAGCCGACCTGGTGTGGAAGCCTTAGTTATTCTCCAAAAAAGAAACTGATCCTCCTGACTTCCAGCACAGTTCAAAGTCCAAAATAATTTCGTTGTCAAATGGTTTAAGGGTAGGAGAGGCATTTAGTCCAACATTTTGCTGCTCCCTTTGCAATTTTCCATTTGTGCGCTTTGCAGAATAATTTTAAGTATTACTTTTGCAAAGCAAAAATCGGGGTGTGGCGCAGTTGGCTAGCGCACTTGCATGGGGTGCAAGGGGTCGGAAGTTCGAGTCTTCTCACCCCGACAAAGCAAAAACGCAATCAGTTGAATATCGCTGGTTGCGTTTTTTTGTTTTAAACCCTGATTGAGTTTTCTGTGATAAGGCAGGTTGTTAAAAAAACCTTTACTTTGCCTTTCTAAACCTATTTTTATGGAAGGCTTGTCGGGAGTGTTCTTCGCTTTGTGTTTTCTCTTTCTGTTTCTTTTAATCGGAAAAATATTACGGGTTAAAGTCAGGCTGTTTCAGAATATTTTTCTGCCTGCTTCGGTTATCGGGGGCTTCTTAGCCCTGGCCCTCGGTCCGTATTTGCTGAACGTGCTTCCGGTTTTCTATGTCGATACCTGGCGTCAGATTCCGGGTCTTCTGATCAATGTGGTTTTTGCCTGCCTGTTTCTTGGGGTGATGATACCCGGAGTGAAAACTATCTGGCAGCAGGGTGGGAGCCAGATTTGCTTTGGGTTTGTGGTTGGTTTTGGGCAGTATTTTGTGGCGATTCTTGTAACGACCCTTATCCTCATCCCGCTATTCGATGTTCCCCCCATTTTTGCCACCATCCTCGAGATTGGTTTTTCTGGCGGACATGGCACAGCAGCGGGTATGCAGCAGGTGTTTGTTGATCTGGGATGGCCGGCCGGCTCTGCGCTTGCAATGATGTCGGCTACCGTTGGAATCATTACGGCAGTGGTTGGCGGGGTACTTTATATCAACATTGCCATTCGTAAGGGATATTGTGTTAATCTGGATAAAAACAAAGGAATTCCGGAATTTAAAAAAGTGGGGCTTATCCCCGAAGAGCAGCGGTTTTCATCATCAAAAGCCACCGTAGCTTCTGAATCTATCGAACCATTTGCTTTTCATTTTGCCATTGTGGCCATTTCAATTTTAATCGGTTGGGTAATGCTTGCCGGGGTAAAGGAAATTCATCCGATGCTGGATGGTTTTCCTTTGTTTCCTCTTGCCATGGTTGGAGGCATGCTGGTGCAGATTTTTTCCAAACCATTAAAAGTTTCGCAATATTTCGACAGGAGCACTTTTGAACGCATCCTGGGTTTTTCGCTCGATGTTCTTGTGGTAGCTGCCATCGCCTCGCTGCGCCTCGATCTGTTTCTCGAAAATTTATGGCCTTTCGTGATTCTTATGGCGGCCGGGATTGTTTGGGTCTTTTTCTGCCTGATTTATCTGGCGCCACGAATGTTTCCGCATAACTGGCTTGAAAGGGGTGTAACCGAATATGGAATGCAGACGGGAGTTACGGCCATGGGTTTGCTCCTGCTGCGACTGGTCGATTCCAACTACCGTACCGGAACAGCCCAGGCATTTGGTTTCAAGCAAATGGTTTATGAACCTTTTATGGGAGGAGGCCTGATTACCGCCATCGCTCCATTTTTGCTGTTGCAGTTAGGCCTTTGGTACAGCATGCTTGCAGCCCTGTGTATTATGTTGTTTTTCGTAGCGCTATCCTGGTTTAATGGTTGGATCAGGCTCAAACCCGTTAAATCTCAGAGTAATGAATAAGAAACGCGAGTGCTTTCGCTCAACTTTGACGCAACACCTGCATTTTTTTGTTAATTAGAAAATCGCTGTTATCTTTAGAACCTGCTTTTTTCGGCAAGAATACGGAGATGGTATAGCTATATGATTGAAAAATAGGTGTTTGTATCAAAAAAAATTTAAAACAACTGAAAAGTATGTCGTGGTACTCAAAGCCGATAGAGGAACGTAAGGATCGCAAAAAGGCCTTATGGATCAGGTGCAAAGGCTGTAAGTCGTATATTTGGCTCAGGGAGTGGAAAGAAAACCACCATGTTTGCCCTGAATGCAATTATCACGATAGCCTTACCTCCTGGCAA
>DATIKH010000025.1:0-2093 GCA_035477775.1 Bacteroidales bacterium
TTCGCACCGAAGTCGAAACCCGCGTGCAGGAAACGGTTGATGAAACACGACAGCAGGTACAGGCCGAGTTAGATGCCAGGGCCAACCAGGTTATGGAAGAGGCCAATAGAGTGGCCGAACGTTTCCGTACAGAAGCCCGCACTGCTGCTGAACGAATTCGGACCGAGGCCCGTACCCAGGCACAGCGACTCGAAGAACAAGCTTCGGGACCTGTTGCGCAGATTGCGGCAAGACGCGCAGGCCAGGCACTCATTACCGAAGCCGACCGAAATGCTAAAGCCCTGGAAGATGAAGCTGAAAAGAATGCAACAGGCGCTATTGCCCAGGCTCAGCTGAGGGCCGACCGGATTCGGGCCGGGCTCGAATAAACAAAAGGGGTTTTGTCATGAAACAGTGACCATCCTGATGAATGTTCCGGCTGGGAATTTCATCAGGATGGTCGTTTGTCAGCCCCCGCTCTTTTCGAGTTTTTGCATGAAGGTCTTGGCATGTACAATATACCGCACATGGGTTCCAAATCCAATCTGGCCTATTTCATCGGAGGCCGTAACGCTGAATTTTAGTTTATTTCCGCTTACTTCGAGCAATTCCGATCTGGCGGTTACCTTCATTCCTATGGGAGTGGCTTTTATGTGCTTAATATTAACTTCAGTGCCAACGGTAATGTAGCCATTCTCCAAATAGGGCTGAACGCTTAGATGTGCTGTGTTTTCCATCAGCCCGATCATTGCAGGGGTAGCAAAAACATCCACAATGCCCGATTTGTATGCTGCTGCCGTGTTTTCTGACGATACCACAATGGTCAGTTCGCATGACATGCCTGGTGTAAGGAGATGTTTCATATGTTTAAAGTTTTCATTCAACAACAGGCTGTTGGCATGATGCTTCAATAAGACCCTGGTTTCACTTGTTAGGTTTGTTCTTCTCTTTCAAGCAAAGAACTGAAAAGTTTTGTAACAACTTCGTTTTGGTTTTACAACGTATTCGAAACCATTGCTTAACAATGGATTAAAACCAAAGCTTTGGCAAAACAATAGCTTTTGACATCCTGCTAAACTACAAACTTAGGAAAAGATTTAAAGCATCCTGCAGCGATTGTTCTAAATAATTAATACCTTGCGTTCCTCAGTTAAGTGTGCGTATTCACAGGGGTTATTGAAACTATTGAACTTTTAAGAGCGAAGAACACATGAAGAGATTTCTTTTGAAACAGCATATTTGGGTTATATCTTTTTTAATGCTTATCCACAATCCTGGTTATTCTCAAAACACAGGCTGGTTTGCGCATGATACTTTCAGCCAGCCGTTTATTGCCGAAATGTATTCTTCGTTAATAAAAATGGAAACCGTTAAGTTGAACAAGCTGCATCCATTCTACTACAAAAGCGATGCAACCGAACGACCATTTATTGAAGTGCAAGCCGGCTACCAGTTACCTGTTTTTTTATTTGCGAAAGATCACTCAATTGGAAACCTGAAAATTGCCGTAAGCGCACCTGTAAGTATTCTTACACTGGTCGATTTGTTCGAAAACGAAACAGCGCCGGTTATAAACACCGACTATCGGTTCGGGGTACAAGCGTCATTTCTTTTTACGCCTGCCAAGGCCAGCAGCAGATTCATAAGAAACTACCACCTTACCCTGGTGCCAATCTTTCATGAGAGCACACATATAGGTGATGAATTTGCCCTGCACGGCTATAACCGGATTCCCGATTTTGCCCGCATCAATGTTTCTTATGAGGCCTGGCAGGTGATCGCCGGCATTAACAGACTTCATGATGCTCAAAAAAGGAACTTGAGCGCAGAAATCGGTTATCAAAGACTTATGCCCTTCAAGAGCGGCTATTATAATGTTGATTCTTTTGAGGTAAAAGGGGTGCCTGTTTCCCTTTCACGGGCCAGGGACTTATGGTTTTTCAGGGCTGAATACGTTCATCCTTTAAAATTCAGAAACGGCCGTGCAGGCGAGTGGGTGGTCTCAACCGAAGTCCGCAGGGAAACCAAGTTTGGCTATACCGTCGATAATCCCGAAAGGCGGGCCTGGTCAGCGAATACTTACCTGGGTTACAGGGTTGCTATTAAAAACACTC